>NZ_LXJQ01000043.1:0-55712 GCF_001728925.1 Pseudomonas sp. 1D4 | reverse complement strand
TTTTTCTTTGCCTTCCTTTTTATAGGCCTGCCGGGGGCCTGGCCGGTTGGCCTGGGCTCCCTTCCTTTCCCGAACCGCTGCACGGCCCCGGTGCCATGGTGTGCGCTGGATGGGGGATTCCTGGATTTCGCTTCAGCCGGTTCGTTACCTCCCAAAGGGGCCCGCACGGGGCCGTCTGGAGGGTGAGAGATGGACGATTACCAAGAGGAGTTGCTCGACCTGCATGCCTGCGAGCGCGACCTGCCCGAGCCCGCCGATGACGCCACCGAACTGTGATCAGCCGACCTGGCGTTGGGCGCGGCGGAATTCGCCGGGGGTGTTGCCGCTCCAGCGCTTGAACGCGCGCTGGAAGGCCTCGGCGGAGGCGAAACCCAGCAGGTAGGCGATCTCGCCGAAGGCCAGTTCGGTGTCGCGTATGTAGGCCATGGCCAGGTCGCGGCGGGTGTCGTTGAGAATGCTGCGGAACTGAGTGCCTTCCTCGGCGAGCTTGCGTCGCAGGGTCCAGGTGGGCAGTTGCAGGCGCGCCGCGACCTCTTCCAGGTCGGGTTCGCGGCCGTGGAGCAGGGGGCCGAGCAACTGGGCGATGCGCTCGCGCAGGCTGCGTGTGCGGGTCAGTTGCTCCAGCTCGCGCTCGCACAGTTCCAGCAACTGGCGCCAGGTGCTGGGGCAGTGGGCCGGGTTGCGCAGGGCCAGGGTGTCCCTCGACAGGCGCAACTGGTTGGTGGCGGCGCCGAACTCCACTGGGCAGCCGAACAGCTCGCCGTAGCGCTCGGCGTAAGTCGGGGCGGGGAATTCGATCTCGACTCGTTCCGGCTGCAGCGCTCGGCCCGCGAGATGGCCGAGCTGGCAGGCCCAGCTTGCCAGCACCGAATCCACCACGAAGCGGTTGTAGGCGTTGTACGGGCTGATGGAATAGAAGCGCAGCCAGGCCCCGCTGGCGTCCTCGTGGAAGCTCGATTGGCCCCGGTAGTTCTGTGCATAGAGCGGCTCGAAGCGGGTCAGCGTGCGGGCCGCCTCGCGCACGTTGGGCGCTTGTTCAGCCGTGACGCCGGCCAGCCCCAACTGGCTGAAGCGCCCCAGGCGGCCCATGGCCAGGCCCAGGGCGGGTTCGTCCAGCAACTGGCTGGCGGCGTGGCCCAGGCGCATGTAGCGGGGGATGGACAGTCGGCCACGGGGTTCGGCCAGGCGCGCGGCGTCCAGGCCGTACTGGTCCAGCAGCGGCACCGGGTCATGGCCGTGGGCGCGCAGGGTTTCCGCCAGGTTCTGCACGAAGCCGACGGACAGGTCCCCCAGTTTGACCCGGGGCGCCTTCATAGCCAGATGTTCACCAGCTTGGCGCCGCGCCCGGTATCGGCCACCGCCGTGTCCGTGGCGGTGCCCACCAGGCTGCGACCATCGCTGCCCAGGTCCCACAACTGACCACGCAGGAATACCGCCAGCGTCGCGCGGGCATGGGGGGCGTGCAGCTGTTCGCGCCAGAGATCCAGGGCGTGTGCGCCGCCGGCCAGTGGACGATCCCAACTGCCGTTGCCGGGAGCGAAGGCCGGGTAGGCCAGCAGCTCCGCACCCTGTTCCGCGAGGGCCTCCCGGCCTTCGGGGCTGCGGCCGTCTTCTCCGAGGAGGACGCCCAGGCGGCCGGTGGGAGTGTCAACGGCGCTCAGCCTGGCGATCGGGCCGGCCTGGGTGTAGGCGCGCTCATGGTGGTCGGGGTGCAGCTTCGGCTGCGGCTGGCCGATGGGCAGGCCGTGGCTGTCGAAGACCAGGCTGACGTTGTAAAGCGGGCCGTCGCTGGCCTGCAGGGCGCCGCCTTCGACTCGGGGCGCGGGTAGCAGGATGGAGCCGGCCACCAGGGTCACGCCGAAATCCTTGGCCAGGCCGCCGAACAGCGCCTGGTAGTCGTCGGCCATGCGCCGGGCCTTCATGCGGAAGACCGCGTCGGTGAAGCGGTCGTCACCGTGGCCGCCGGCCAGGGCGCGGACCAGGCGCAGGGGGTTGGCGGCGGCCAGCCAGAGCATCGCCTCATCGAGGTGGTGGGCCTGGTAGACCTGGGGTTTCTCACCGGCGGCCACTAGCCAGGTGCCGATATGCTCGGGCAGCACGACGATGGTGCGCTCGTTGAGCAGGCCCTGGTCACGGGCCTTGCCCAGGTAGGCGGCCAGTTTCAGGCGCAGGCGCTCCACGCTCTGGTAGTCGGCGGCGAAGAGTTCGGGCTGGATGCCCAGCAGGTTGCCGCGCTCGCCGGGCTGCCCCTGGTTGATCGCCACTTCGCTGCGCAGGTCCGACAGGTAATGGCCGACAGGGCGCTGGTCGGTCCACAGCGAGTAGGCCACCAGCAGGCCGGCCAGCAGGGCACAGGCGAGGGTGTAGAGCAGTTTGCGCATGTCGGCTCGGTCATCGTGAAGGTGCCGGCCAGGGTAGGGGAGCGGGCTCGGATTGCCAAGGGCCGCTGCGCGCTTGGATCAGTAAGTTGTCACTTTCGATCATTGAGCGGCTTCGTATCGCTGACTATCGTCTGGCCCATAACCGACCACAGCCAGTGAGGCCGTGGCACCCGTGATAGAAAAAGTCTGCTGGAGATCCCACCCCATGGCCGCTTACCCGCACCTGCTCGCGCCCCTCGATCTGGGCTTCACCACCCTGCGCAACCGTACCCTGATGGGGTCGATGCACACCGGCCTGGAGGAGAAGCCCAACGGCTTCGAGCGCATGGCCGCCTATTTCGCCGAGCGCGCCCGTGGCGGCGTCGGCCTGATGGTGACCGGCGGCATCGGCCCGAACGAGGAGGGCGGCGTCTACTCCGGTGCGGCCAAGCTGACCACCGAGGAAGAGGCCGAGAAGCACCGCATCGTCACCCGCGCCGTGCACGAGGCGGGCGGCAAGATCTGCATGCAGATCCTCCACGCCGGCCGCTATGCCTACAGCCCCAAGTCCGTCGCGCCGTCCGCCATCCAGGCGCCGATAAACCCCTTCAAGCCCCACGAGCTGGATGAGGCGGGTATCGAGAAGCAGATCCAGGACTTCGTGAACTGCTCCGTACTGGCGCAGAAGGCCGAGTACGACGGCGTCGAGGTGATGGGCTCCGAAGGCTACTTCATCAACCAGTTCCTCGCCGCCCACACCAACCAGCGCACCGACCGCTGGGGTGGGAGCTACGAGAACCGCATGCGCCTGCCGGTGGAGATCGTCCGCCGCGTGCGCGAGGCCGTGGGCCCGAACTTCATCATCATCTACCGCCTGTCCATGCTGGACCTGGTGGAAGGCGGCAGCACCTGGGACGAGATCGTCACCCTGGCCAAGGCCATCGAGGCTGCCGGTGCCACCTTCATCAACACCGGCATCGGCTGGCACGAGGCGCGCATCCCCACCATCGCCACCAAGGTGCCGCGCGCGGCCTTCACCAAGGTCACCGCCAAGCTCCGCGGCGAGGTGAAGATCCCGCTGATCACCACCAACCGCATCAACACCCCGGAAGTGGCCGAGCAGGTGCTGGCCGAAGGCGACGCCGACATGGTGTCCATGGCCCGCCCGTTCCTCGCCGACCCTGACTTCGTCAACAAGGCCGCCGAAGGCCGCAGCGACGAGATCAACACCTGCATCGGCTGCAACCAGGCCTGCCTGGACCACACCTTCGGCGGCAAGCTGACCAGCTGCCTGGTGAACCCGCGTGCCTGCCACGAAACCGAGCTGAACTACATCCCCACCACCCAGGTGAAGAAGATCGCCGTGGTCGGTGCCGGCCCGGCGGGCCTGGCCAGTGCCACCGTCGCCGCCGAGCGCGGCCACAGCGTGACCCTGTTCGACGCGGCCGCCGAGATCGGCGGCCAGTTCAACGTGGCCAAGCGCGTGCCGGGCAAGGAGGAGTTCTACGAGACCCTGCGCTACTTCAAGCGCAAGCTGGAAACCACCGGTGTCGACCTGCGCCTGAACACCCGCGTCAGCGTCGAGGACCTGGTCAAGGGCGGTTTCGACGAGATCATCCTGGCCACCGGCATCGCTCCGCGCACCCCTGCCATTCCGGGCATCGACCATCCGAAGGTGATCGGCTACCTGGACGCCATCCTCGAGCGCAAGCCGGTGGGGCAGACCGTGGCGGTGATCGGCGCTGGCGGCATCGGCTTCGACGTCTCCGAGTTCATCACCCACCAGGGCACCTCCACCAGCCTCGACCGCGAGGCGTTCTGGAAGGAGTGGGGCATCGACGGCGCGCTGGAAGCCCGTGGCGGCATCGCCGGCGTCAAACCGCAGCCCCATGCGGCGGCCCGCCAGGTGTTCCTGCTGCAGCGCAAGAAATCCAAGGTGGGCGACGGCCTGGGCAAGACCACCGGCTGGATTCACCGCACCGGCCTGAAGAACAAGCAGGTGCAGATGCTCAACTCGGTGGAGTACCTCAAGGTCGATGACGCCGGCCTGCACATCCGCATCGCCGAGGGTGAGCCCCAGGTGCTGCCGGTGGACACCGTCATCGTCTGCGCCGGCCAGGACCCGCTGCGCGAGCTGCACGAGGGCCTGGTGGCTGCCGGGCAGTCCGTGCACCTGGTGGGCGGGGCCGACGTGGCCGCCGAGCTGGACGCCAAGCGCGCCATCAACCAGGGTTCGCGCCTCGCCGCCGAACTCTGATCGACAGACGCCCCGCCTCGTGCGGGGCGCTCTCTTTATAGGCTGATAAAAACAAGGAGAAGCCGATGTCCCTCGACGCCCGACTCAACCCTGCCGCGGCCGCCAGCCTGCAGCGCTGGCACCAGTTCATCGCCAGCCAGGACCTCAGCCGCCTGCCCGAACTGCTGCACCCCGAGGCGGTGTTCCGCTCGCCCATGGCCCACACGCCCTACCCGGGCGCGCAGGCGGTCAACCTCATCCTCAATACCGTGCTGCAGGTGTTCCAGGACTTCGCCTACCACCGCGAACTGGTCAGCGACGATGGCCTCAACGTGGTGCTGGAGTTCAGTGCGCGGGTGGGCGGGCGTGACCTCAAGGGCATCGACATGATCCGCTTCGACGAGCAGGGCCTGATCCGCGAATTCGAGGTGATGGTGCGCCCGATGAGCGGCCTGGCGGCCCTCGGCGAGGAGATGGGGCGGCGCCTGGCACCCTATCTCGCCACCCTGAAAGGCTGAAACTCTCCAACCCCATCACAAAACAGCCGTGCACTTCGTCCGCCTCTCGCCAGGGGCCGGACGAGTGCCAACCCAGTCACATTGCCCGCCTCGGCTTTTACCCTAGACTCCGACGATCAGCCGGTGCGCCTGTCAAAAAGGCCCCGTTTTACCGACAAGGAAGTCGCCCGTCCCACCTGGGACTCACCGCGTTGGCCAGAGGTAAACCCGATGAGCATGCAGAACAAGCCGCAGATGGTTGAGGCCGTGCTGTTCTTCAATGAACGGGGCATCTGCAAGGAAATGCTCTTCCCCGAGTTCGAGGCGATGCTCGATGGCGTGGTGAACATGCCCGAGTTCGCCGACCAGCAGATGCGCCTGGTCTACGTCCTGATCAACCCGCGCCTGATGGTCCGCTCGCTGGTCTTCTTCTACCTCGACTTTGACGAAAAAGGGCAGGCCGACACCGGCTGGAACATGCCCCTGCGCCACCTGGCCGAACGCGCCGGGCGCGGCCCCGATCTGGGCGCCGGCCCCATCCGCCTCGCCTGCCGCAGCCAGTGCCCGGTCTCCTGGCACCAGATGCACATGTGGGACCCGAGCCTCGCCCCCGGCCAGAACGATCTGGCCCTGGTGCGCGACACCGTGCGCCGCAACGCCCTCGGCCTGATGGTGGAAGAGGACGCGCCCCAGGTGGTCGAGCCCCAGCGCCTGCAGATGGCGCCGGAGGACAAGTGGTACGCGCCGCCGGATGCCGCCGCCGAAATGGCCGAGAAGCTGGCGCAGCAACTGGAGCAGGAGCACCGCCTCAAGACCGCGCAACTGATCAAGCAGCAGCGCCTGCGCATCGCCAGCCTCGGCCAGCAGAACGAAGAGGCCCTGGCCAAGTACCGCCTGGCCGCCGAGGAGAAGGCGCGCGAACAGCAGCAGACCATCGAGTCCCTGCAGTTGGAGCTGCGCCAGCAGCAGGAGATGAACGCCGACCTCAAGCGTCAGTTGCAGGTCCAGGCCGAAGGCTTCCAGAAGTCCCGCGAGGAGATGAGCCAGCAACTGCGCGCATTGGAGCGCCACGGGCGCACCGAGGTGGACATTCTCCGCTCCCAGTTCGAAGGCGAGCTGCAGGCCAAGGTGGCCGCGGCCGTCATGGACTACAAGGAACAGATCGCCATCCGCGACGTCGAGCTGGCCTACCGCAACGAGCTGGATACCCAGCTGCAGCAGGAAATCGACCGCCTCAAGCAGGAGCGCGAGCAACTGGTGAACCAGGGCGGCGACCAGATCCTCGAACGCCTGGCCCGCCTGGGCGTTGTGTTCGTGGTCTACCATCCGGGCGCCGGCCACCTGACCATCCCGCTGCAGGATATTGCCCGCTACCAGGACAACCCCTACGCCTACGCGGCGGCCAAGTGCTTCGTCTCCGAGGCGCAGTACCGCCAGTGGCTGGCCCACTACCAGCAGCCCACCTGCGAAGCGTCCCTGCCCAGCGGCGAGCGCTGCGGCATGCCCATCGACCGGGTGGACACGCCCAGCCGCTTCGTGGTGGGCGATTCCAACTGTTGTGCCCGCCACAAGGCCACGGCCCGTCTGCGCACGGTGAGCTGATCGCCATGGCGTGGCGCTTGCCGTAAGCTCCGCGCCTTTTCCGAGCGAGCCCATCCGTGCCATTGCCGCCTCCCGACTGGAACCCGCAAGCCCTTCTTGAACCCTTGCGCCTGGGGTGGCTGAGGCGTGCGGGCGTCGAGGTGGCGATGCTGCGCCTCGACCGCATCGACCCGCTGGTGAGCGGCAACAAGTGGTTCAAGCTGGCGCCCCATTTGCAGCGGGCGGCGGCTGCCGGCTGCAATGGAGTGATGACCCTGGGCGGGGCCCATTCCAATCATCTGCATGCGGTGGCGGCGGCTGGCCAGCGCTTCGGCTTCGACACCGTGGGCCTGATGCGTGGCAACCCCCAGGACACCCCGACCGTCGCGGACCTGCGCCGTTTCGGCATGACCCTGCACTGGCTGGGCTATGGCGGCTATCGGGCCCGCCATGCGCCGGGCTTCTGGGACGATTGGCAGGCCCGCTACCCCGCGCTGATGCCGGTACCCGAGGGCGGTGGCGGATTACCGGGCGCCCTCGGCTGCGCGCCATTGGTGGCGATGATCCAACGGCAGTTGCCGGTACTGGGCTGGGCCGACTACGACGCGCTGTGGACCGCTGCCGGCACCGGCACCACCCTGGCCGGGCTGGTGCTCGGCGAGACTGGCCACCACCCAGTGGTGGGGGCCCTGGCGGTGCCGGCGGACCACGGCGTGGCGGAGCAGGTCTGCGCGCTGCTGAACGAGGTGGGTGTGGCCGATGGCGGGTACCGCCTGCTGGACGCCAGCCGAGGCGGTTTCGGCCGGGTCGACGCCGAGCTGGCCCGCGCCATGCTCGCCTGGGAGGCCGAGGGTGGCATCGAGCTGGACCCGCTCTACACCGTCAAGGCATTGCTGGCGTTGCGCCAGCAGATCGAGGCCGGTTACCTTGCTGCCGGCAGTCGGATCGTCCTGCTGCACACCGGTGGACTGCAGGGGCGTCGCGCCCTTTCAACGCGCCTGCATCTCCTGGCTGGCTACACTTCCACCTCCGCCGACGCTCTGGAAATCAATCGATGACCGAACCGCTCAATCCGGATCAGTTGCGCAGCCTGACACCGCTCAATGCGCTTTCCGAGCAGCAGTGGCGGGAGCTGCGTGGGCAGCTGGTGCCCCAGCCCCTGCTGGCGGGCCAGGTGCTGTTCCGGCGTGGTGACCAGGCCCGGCTGACCTATTACCTGCTGGCCGGCGAGCTGCTGCTGCGGGACGCTTTGGGGGCGGAAATCCGCCTGGTGGCCGGCAGCGAAGCCAGTTGCCACCCGCTCTCGCCAAGCCTGCCGCGTCTGCAGGAGGCTGTGGCACTCACCGAGGTCAGCGTGCTGGCGATCGACAGCGCCACCCTCGCGCGCCTCATCACCTGGCGTTCCGCCTACCAGGACCTGTTGCTGCAGATGGACAGCGATGACGTCGAATGGCTGGAGCGCCTGCTGGAGAACCCGCTGTTCAGCAAGGTGCCGCCGGCCAACGTCCAGCGTATGGTCGGGCGGCTGCAGCGGATCGAATTGCCGGCGGGCAGCGAGGTGCTGCACGAAGGCGAGGCGGGGGATTGCTGCTACTTCCTCCGCGAGGGCCGCGCGGAGGTGATCCGTGGGGCCGGCAGTGATCACCAGGTGCTGGCGGAGCTGGAGGTGGGGGCCTGCTTCGGCGAAGAGGCGCTGCTGTCCGACCGACCGCGCAACGCCAGTGTCACCCTGCTGGAGGACGGGGTGGTGATGCGCCTGGACCGCCAGGATTTCTTCGCCCTCCTGCGTGCCCCCGTGGTGGACGAGGTGTCCCTCGGTGAGGCGTCGCGGCTGCTGGCGGCAGGCGGCCAATGGCTGGATGTGCGCCTGCAGGACGAATACGAGCGGGCCCATGCCCCCGAAGCGCTGAACATGCCGCTGCATCTGCTGCGGCTGAAGACCCGCCTGCTTGATCCATCACGGGACTACCTCTGCTATTGCGACAGCGGCAAGCGCAGCGCAAGCGCAGTGTTCCTGCTGTCCCAGTTGGGGTTCCGCGCCTACGCCCTGCGGGATGGCCTGGACGCGCTGCCGGCGGTGCAACGCGATGCGCTGTTGTGCGAGAGCGGTGCCGGTTACCTGGCCCGTTCCGGTGGGCGCACCGAGCGCAGTCGCTGACCGGTCGCTGCGGCGGGCTCAGCCCGTCGCGGGCCAGTCGTCGTTCACCACCAACCCTCTTTCCACCTCCCGCCAGTGGGAGCCCTCCGGCGCCAGCCTTGTCAGTATCCAAGCCGGCCCGCCGGGTGGCTGTGCAGCCAGCCATTGCATCAGTTGTGTCCGTGTCCAGGCCTGCTCGGTCGCTACCTGCGTCGGGCCCAGCCAGTCCGGGCGGGGCAGGGGGTACCAGCGGGCGTGGGGATGCTGGTCGATGAGGGCCTGGCAGTGGCGGCGATGCAGCCACAGGCCTCGGTTGTGGCCAGGGCTGGCGATGGTCGGCGCTGCGCACCCTCCAGGCCAGGGGTAGAACAGGTAGCCGCCCAGCCAGGCCGATGCCTGGGCCGGCCAGGCGCCGACGCTCTCCAGGGCAGAGCGGCTGACAGCAAGGCTGGAAAGGGGCAACTGGCGCTCGCGCAGGTGGGCGAGCTTGAGGTCGAGGCGGTCGCTGATATCGGTGCCGCACCAGTGCTCCGCGTCATGCCCGCCCCCTGCCTGGGGGCCGAGGTAGAGCTTGATGGCCAGCTCCACATGGTGGATGCCGTGGTCGTCCTGCAGCAGCAGGTCCATTTCCCCCAGCGTCTTGCCTTGCTGGCGCACCGGCAGGTTGCTGGCCAGCAGGCGCACGCCCGGTGCCTGCGCCAGGGCGTACTGCCAAAGCCGCTCGAAGCGAAGCCCCAGGCGGCTGGAGGCCAGGCCGGCGAGCCATGCTTCCAGCGGTTGCGGTGCCTGCTCAAGGTTTTGCAACCAGGCTTCCAGCCGGTGGGGCGCGGCGGCCCAATCGGAGGCGCTCAGCGGGTGCCGCTGGGTCGGCCCCGGGCGCGCCAGCAGGGGTGGGGCGAGCAGTGCCCAGGCGAGGTCACGCACGGCGGGGTGGTGCAGGTGACGGGGCAGGTCGGTGAGGGTGGGGAGGGGCGTCATGCAGGCAGCATAGTCGAGCAGCGGTTTGCCGCTGCCAGGGGCTTTCGCCCATAATCGCCGGCATTTCCTCCCGTCGTAGAGCCCTGCTGGAGCCCCATGGAGCAATTCCGCAATATCGGCATCATCGGACGCCTGGGGAGCCCCCATGTGCTCGATACCATCCGCCGCCTGAAGCGATTCCTGCTGGATCGCCACCTCCACGTGATCCTCGAGGACACCATTGCCGAGGTGCTGCCTGGCCACGGCCTGCAGACGTCGTCGCGGAAGATCCTTGGCGAGGTCTGCGACCTGGTGATCGTGGTCGGCGGTGACGGCAGCATGCTCGGCGCCGCCCGCGCCCTGGCTCGCCACAACATCCCGGTGCTGGGCATCAACCGTGGCAGCCTGGGCTTTCTCACCGACATCAAGCCCGATGAGCTGGAGGTGAAGGTGGCCGAGGTGCTGGACGGCCACTACAGCGTCGAGACGCGCTTCCTGCTGGAGGCCGAGGTGCGCCGCCAGCACGGCGAGGCCATCGGCCAGGGCGACGCGCTGAACGACGTCGTGCTGCACCCGGGCAAGTCGACCCGGATGATCGAGTTCGAGTTGCACATCGACGGCCAGTTCGTCTGCACCCAGAAGGCCGACGGCCTGATTATCGCCACGCCCACCGGTTCCACGGCCTACGCGCTGTCCGCCGGGGGGCCGATCATGCACCCGAAGCTCGATGCCATCGTTGTCGTGCCCATGTACCCGCACACCCTGTCCAGCCGGCCCATCGTGGTGGACAGCACCAGTGAGCTGAAGATCGTGGTCTCGCCCAACCTGCAGATCTATCCGCTGGTGTCCTGCGATGGCCAGAACCACTTCACCTGCGCCCCCGGCGACACCATCACGGTGCGCAAGAAGCCGCAGAAGCTGCGCCTGATTCACCCGCTCGACCACAACTATTACGAGGTGTGCCGCACCAAGCTCGGCTGGGGAAGCCGCCTGGGTGGTGGCGACTGATGGAACTGGACGCCGGGCGTGGCTACGACCTGATCGGCGACATCCATGGGTGTGCGCACACCCTGGAGCGCCTGCTGGATCGGCTGGGCTATCGCAAGCAGGGCGATGTCTGGCGCCACCCGTGGCGCATGGCCCTGTTTCTCGGTGACCTCATTGATCGTGGGCCGCGCATCCGCGAGGCGCTGCACCTGGTCCACGCCATGGTCGAGGCGGGCCAGGCCCGCTGCATCATGGGCAACCATGAATACAACGCCCTCGGCTGGGTGACGCCGGCGCCGGCCGGCAGTGGCCGGGCCTTCGTACACGACCACACGCAACGGCATACCCGTCTGTTGAAGGAGACCCTCGAGCAGTTCGAGGGCCACCCCGGCGATTGGCAGGATTTCCTCCGCTGGTTCCAGGACCTGCCGCTGTTCATCGACGGTGGCCGCTTCCGCCTGGTGCATGCCTGCTGGGACCACGACCTGATCGAGGCGGTGCGCCGCGACTACCCGGACGGGCGGATCGACGCCGCCTTCATCCGGGCCTCGGCCGAGCGCGGTGGCTTCGCCGAGCGGGTGTTCAAGCGCCTGCTGCGGGGGACCGACCTGCCACTGCCCGGCGGCATGACCCTGACCGGCAGCGATGGCTTCACCCGCTCGGTGTTCCGCACCAAGTTCTGGGAAGACAACCCGCGTACATACGGCGACGTGGTCTTCCAGCCCGATGCGCTGCCGGAAGACGTGGCGCGGCAGCCGCTCTCCGACGCCCACCGCTCGGCGCTGCTCAGCTACGGCGTCAACGAGCCGCTGCTGTTCGTCGGGCATTACTGGCGCCGTGGGCGCCCGGCGCCGCTGCGCCCCAACCTGGCCTGCCTGGACTACAGCGCCGTGATGTACGGCAAGCTGGTGGCCTACCGGCTGGACGATGAATTGCACCTGGACCCCGCGAAGTTCGTGTGGGTCGAGGTGGAACGCCCGGAGGAGCCCCGATGACGGTGGTGGCCGCGATGCGTCTGCCGGCCTCGGTGGACTTGAGTGGATTCGTCACCCTGCTGCAGCGCCTGGAGGTGCCGCACCGGGTCAGCGAGGAGCGCGAGGAGCAGGTGCTCTGGGTGCCCGGCGAAGACTGGGCGGAGCAGGTGCGTGGCCTGTATGCGCGCTTCCCCCAGGGTGATCCTCAGTTCGTGCTGGGGCACGCGCCGGCCGAGCCGGTACGCGAGTCCTGGGGGGCGCGGCTCAAGGCCACGCCTTTCACCGTGGCCCTGCTGCTGGTGACCCTGGTCTGTGCCGGTGTGACGGCGCTGGGTGACAACCTCCAGGCCGTCAGCTGGCTGACCTTCCTCGACTTCCGCGTGGAAGGCGATTACGTGTTCTTCACCCCGCTGGCCGACAGCCTGCAGGCCGGCCAATGGTGGCGCCTGGTGACGCCCATGCTGGTGCACTTCGGCATTCTGCATCTGGCCATGAACGGCATGTGGGTGTGGGAGCTGGGGCGGCGCATCGAATACCGCCAGGGCGGCTGGATGCTGCTGGGACTCACCTTGCTGCTGAGCCTGGTGTCCAACCTGGTGCAGTACGGGGTGAGCGGGCCGAGCCTGTTCGGTGGCCTGTCGGGTGTGCTCTATGGCTTGCTCGGGCACTGCTGGCTGTTCCAGCGCCTGGCGCCGTGCCCGGCCTACCGGCTGCCGCCGGGGGTGATGGTGATGATGCTGGTGTGGCTGGTGGTGTGCCTGTCTGGCGTGGTCAGCCTGCTGGGATTCGGCGCAATCGCTAACGGTGCCCACGTGGGCGGCCTGCTGGCGGGCTGCGCCACCGGCCTGATCGGCGGCCTGCTGGCCCGCTTGCGCCGCTAGATCGGGACACGGGCGGCCTCGCCTGGCGCTCGCTGCGAGCTGCTAGAATGCCGCTCCTTGTTCCCCCGAACGAATGCAGCGAGTCATGCCATGTCGTCTTTCGCCCAACTGATCAGCAACATCACCGAAGATGTCTACCAGAGCCTCAAGCTCGCCGTGGAAATCGGCAAGTGGGCCGATGGTCGCAAGCTCACCGAGGAGCAGAAGGAGCTGAGCCTGCAGGCCATCATCGCCTGGGAGGCCAAGAATCTGCCGGAAGACCAGCGCACCGGGTACATGGGCCCGCAGGTCTGCAGCTCCAAGTCCGAGCCCGTGCCGAACATCCTCTTCAAATCCGACTCCATCCACTGATGGGGGCTGAAACCATGCTGGAGCTGGGGCGCGGTGCGCTGAGCAAGATGTCGGCGCAACTGGGCGACCCGGTGGTGCAGTACGCCTTCCGCCTGGGCGATGAGCAGGTGTCGGTGAACCCGCTGTTGGGCAAGCGCATCCGCCTGGAATACCTCGGCGGCATCCATTGCAGCCATTGCGGGCGAAAGACCAGCAAGAGCTTCAGCCAGGGCTACTGCTACCCCTGCTTCACCTCGCTGGCCCAGTGCGACACCTGCATCATGAGCCCGGAGCGCTGCCACTACGACGCCGGCACCTGCCGCGAGCCGAGCTGGGGCGAGTCGTTCTGCATGACCGACCACATCGTCTACCTGGCCAACTCTTCGGGCATCAAGGTTGGCATCACCCGCGCCAGCCAGGTGCCCACCCGCTGGATCGACCAGGGCGCCCGCCAGGCGCTGCCCATCCTGCGGGTCGCCACGCGCCAGCAGTCCGGCCTGGTGGAGGACCTGCTGCGCACCCAGGTGGCGGACCGCACCAACTGGCGCGCGCTACTCAAGGGCGAGGCCGAGGCGCTCGACCTGCTCGCAGTGCGCGAGGCACTGTTCGACACCTGTGGCGAGGGCCTCCAGGCCCTGCAATCGCGCTTCGGCCTCCAGGCCATCCAGCCGCTCAATGACGTCGAGCCGCTGGAAATCCGTTACCCCGTCGAGGCCTACCCGACCAAGGTGGTGAGCCTCGACCTGGACAAGACGCCAGTGGTGGAAGGGACCTTGCGCGGCATCAAGGGGCAGTACCTGATCCTCGACACCGGCGTCATCAACATCCGCAAGTTCACGTCCTACCAGGTCGCGGCCAGCTGCGAAGGCTGAGCCACTGGCAGGCAGTAATCCAACCATGCGCAGGCGGGCCACGAGCCCGCGCTGAACCGGAGAGGCAAGCATGCGAACCGAGCAACCGAACGTCATCCACCTCAAGGACTACCAGGCGCCGGACTACCTGATCGACGAGACCGCCCTGACCTTCGAGCTGCACGAGGACCACACCCTGGTCCATGCCCAACTGGTGATGCGCCGCAACCCCGAGCGTGCCGATGGCACCCTGCCGGCGCTGGTGCTGGACGGCCAGCAACTGGAACTGCTGTCGCTGTCCATGGATGACCGCGAGCTGGGCGCCGCCGACTACCAGTTGACCGACAGCCACCTGACCCTGCAGCCGGTCGCCGAGCAGTTCACCCTGGACAGCACCGTGCGCATCCACCCGGAGAGCAACACCGCGCTGGAAGGCCTGTACAAGTCCGGGAAGATGTTCTGCACCCAGTGCGAGGCAGAAGGTTTCCGCAAGATCACCTACTACCTCGACCGCCCCGATGTGATGAGCCGCTTCACCACCACCGTGAGTGCCGAGCAGCATCGCTACCCGGTGCTGCTGTCCAACGGCAACCCGGTGGCCAGCGGGGCCGGGGAGGGCGGGCGCCATTGGGCGACCTGGGAGGACCCGTTCAAGAAGCCGGCCTACCTGTTCGCCCTGGTAGCGGGCGACCTGTGGTGCGTGGAAGACGTGTTCACCACCATGAGCCAGCGCAACGTGACCCTGCGCATCTATGTCGAGCCGGAAAACATTGACAAGGTGCAGCACGCCATGGACAGCCTGAAGAGGTCCATGCGCTGGGACGAGGAGGTCTACGGCCGCGAGTACGACCTGGATATCTTCATGATCGTCGCGGTCAACGACTTCAACATGGGCGCCATGGAGAACAAGGGGCTCAACATCTTCAACTCCAGTTGCGTGCTGGCCCGTGCCGAAACTGCCACCGACGCTGCCCACCAGCGCGTCGAGGCGGTGGTGGCCCACGAGTACTTCCACAACTGGTCGGGTAACCGCGTGACCTGCCGCGACTGGTTCCAGCTGTCGCTCAAGGAAGGCTTCACCGTGTTCCGCGATGCGGAATTCTCCGCCGACATGAATTCGCGCACGGTCAAGCGCATCGAGGACGTGGCCTTCCTGCGTACCAACCAGTTCGCCGAGGACGCGGGCCCCATGGCCCACCCGGTGCGCCCGGACTCCTTCATCGAGATCTCCAACTTCTACACCCTGACCGTCTACGAGAAGGGTTCGGAAGTGGTGCGCATGATCCACACCCTGTTGGGCGCCGAGGGCTTCCGCAAGGGCACCGACCTGTACTTCGAGCGCCACGACGGCCAGGCCGTGACCTGTGACGATTTCGTCAAGGCCATGGAGGACGCCAATGGCGTCGACCTCACCCAGTTCAAGCGCTGGTACAGCCAGGCCGGCACCCCGCGCCTGGTGGTCGAGGACGCCTACGATGCCGCCGCCAGGACCTACAGCCTGACCTTCCGCCAGAGCTGCCCGGCCACCCCCGGTCAGACCGAGAAGCTGCCCTTCGTCATCCCCGTGGAGCTGGGGCTGCTGGACGCCGCCGGAAACGACCTGCCATTGCGCCTGGCGGGCGAGGCGAAGGCCGAGGGCGCCAACCGGGTGGTCGCCGTCACTGAGGCTGAGCAGACCTTCACCTTCGTCGACGTGGCGGAAAAGCCGCTGCCGTCCCTGCTCCGCGGTTTTTCCGCGCCGGTGAAGCTGAGCTTCCCGTACAGCCGCGATCAACTGATGTTCCTCATGCAGCACGACAGCGACGGCTTCAACCGCTGGGATGCCGGTCAGCAGCTTTCCGTGCAGGTGCTGCAGGAGCTGATCGGGCAGCACCAGCGTGGCGAACAACTGGCACTGGACAGCCGCCTGCTGGATGCCTTCCGTACCTTGCTGGAGGACCAGGCCCTGGACCAGGCGATGGTGGCGGAGATGCTGTCGCTGCCCAGCGAGGCCTACCTGACCGAGATCAGCGAGGTGGCGGATGTGGACGCCATCCACGCGGCCCGCGAGTTCGCCCGTCGTTCGATCAGTGATGCCCTGTTCCCGCAGCTGCTGGCGCGTTACCAGGCCAATCGCGCCCTCTCGCGCGAGACGCCCTATGTCGCCTCCGCTGAACATTTTGCCCGCCGCACCGTGCAGAACATCGCGCTGTCCTACCTGATGCTCAGTGGCAAGGCCGAGGTTCTCCAGGCCTGTCTGGAGCAGTTCGAGGCTTGCGACAACATGACCGAACGCCTGACGGCACTCTCGGTGCTGGTCAACTCCAGCTTCGAGGACGAGAAGGCCAAGGCGCTGGCGAGCTTCGCCGACTACTTCAAGGACAATCCGCTGGTGATGGACCAGTGGTTCAGCGTCCAGGCCGGCTGCACCCTGCCGGGCGGGCTGGAGCGGGTGCAGGCGCTGATGGCCCACCCGGCCTTCACCCTGAAGAACCCCAACAAGGTGCGTGCGTTGATCGGGGCGTTCGCCAACCAGAACCTGGTGAACTTCCACCGGGCCGACGGTGCGGGTTATCGCTTCCTTGCCGACCACGTCATCACCCTCAACGCGCTCAACCCGCAGATCGCCTCGCGTCAACTGGCGCCGCTGACCCGCTGGCGCAAGTACGACGTGGCCCGGCAGGCCCTGATGCGTGCCGAGCTGGAGCGCATCCTCGCCTCTGGCGAGCTGTCCAGCGATGTCTTCGAGGTGGTCAGCAAGAGCCTCGCCTGATCCGAGGAGGGCTTGCCCCTCCGTGTCGGATTCCTCCCTCTGGAAAGTGTTACTGGCAAACTGCCGGTAACACTTTTTTGTTACTCATGGGAATAATTGGTCCCCTTCTTAGGCGTAAAAAGCGTGAAGGGCGTCGTATTTTCCTTGACCGTACGGAGAAGGTGTGAGTTGGCCATCGCTCAATGTGTGGTTTTGAGTGACAAATCGAGCCAGCTTGTAGGACAAAATCGGCCGAATTTTCCGATTTGATCAGTGGATGATCAGTCACACGTTTGAATGATAGTTGCCCGGGTGATCAAGTCGGGTTTTCGACTTCAGTCGTACGGATTTGGCACCTTGGTTGCACGTGCGCAATCCGATCCAGGTTCGTCCGACCGGCAGTTGATCGCTGGAAAGTGCGAGCCAGACGCGTTGGGGCTTCGAAGTGCCAACGCCGGAGCCGCCCCAGGCGGCCGAAACAGCTCCCATGACGGGAGCCATAACAAATGATCTGTCCACGGAGTAGACACCTCGATGGAACTCAAGTCCCGCAAGCCCCAATTGCGTTTCGCACCGGCCAAGGCCGGTTTCGCCCTCGCCGGCCTCCTGCCCCTGATGTGCGCCGTCCAGGCCCAGGCGGTTGAATTCAGCTTCGCCGACGACGAGATCAGCGGCTCCATCGACACCACCGTCTCCTACGGCCAACTGTGGCGTGTCCAGGGCCAGGACAAGACCAACAACGACATCAACACCAACGACGGCAACCGCAACTTCGACACCGGCCTGGTTTCCGAGGTGTACAAGATCACTTCCGATCTGGAAGCGACCTACAAGAACTACGGTGTGTTCGTCCGCGGCACCGCTTTCTATGACACCCAGATCATGGACAAGCGCAACGACTACTACGACAACAACAACCCGCGTCAGCCGAGCCAGAGCTACCCGAACGACAGCAGCTTCACCCGCGAGACCCGCCACAAGGCCGGTCGCGATGCGCAGATCCTCGACGCCTACCTGTATGGCAACTGGGATATTGCTGACATGCCGGTCACTGGTCGTATCGGTAAGCAAGTATTCAACTGGGGGGAGGGCATCTTCTATCGTGGTGGCGTCAACACCACCAACCCGGTCAACGCTGCGCAGTTCCGCCTGCCGGGTTCCGAGCTGAAGGAGGTGCTGGTGCCGGTTGAAGCCCTGAGCTTCAGCATCGGCCTGACCGACAACCTGTCGATGGAAACCTTCTACCAGTTCAACTGGAAGGAAAGTGCTATTGACCCGGCAGGTACCTATTTCTCTGAGACCGACCTGTTTGCTGATGGCGGTAACAGGGCATACACCACTAGCTCCGGATTTGCTAACCCGTTGATTTCTACTCCGACCGTAGGGCTTTACGACCAACTGGTCGCGGGTGGTCTCCTGAAGGGGACGCAGTACTACGACCGGCAAGCCGGGGTCGTAAAAGTCGCCCAGGTTGGTCCTGATCTGAATGCGAAGAACGACGGCCAGTTTGGTGTCGCCTTCCGCTATATCGCTGAAGAGCTGAACTCCACCGAATTCGGGGCTTACTTCGTCAACTACCATTCGAAAGAGCCAACTATTTACGCGGATCTCAACTCGTCCTACACCGGGCTGAACGCGAATGCCATTTGCAGCACCATTGGCGGCACCACCTGTGCCAACCTTCAAGCTGCAGCAGCAGGCGGTAGTGCTGCCGCTGCCGATGCCTTGGCTGCTGCTGGTGGTGTCGCAGCCATCGACGTAGCAAATCAGGTCAACGCCCGCCGCGAGTACGCCGAAGATATCCGCATGTACGGATTTAGCTTCAACACCACTGTCGGCGATGCTTCAGTCTTTGGTGAATTGGCTTATCGCCCCAATCTCCCCATTGGCGTGGCGACCACCAACGACTTGCTGGGTGATCTGTTGAATCAGGCCCTGACCCTTGGCGGTGGCGGTACTACCAACATTGGTGGTCAGAGCGTCCGGCTGGGTGATCAGATCCACAACTACGAGCGTGTTGAGGCTTACAACACCTCGTTGGGCACCATCTACAACTTTGGGCCTGCGTTGGGCTTCGACTCGCTCTTCGGCGTAGCCGAACTCGCCTCCGAACACCTGCGTGGTTCCGATCTGAAGTACACCGCCTATGACGGTTCCACTCGCTACTACTCCGGCCGTGGTAACAACTCCTATGTGTCCGGTGGTGATCGTGACGATCAGGTCAACAAGAACGCCTATGGCTACACCCTGGTGCTGAACGGTACCTGGAACGACGTGATTGCCGGCGTAAACGTCTCCCCGTTCGTCGTCTACAAGGATGACTTCGAAGGTAACTCCTACCAGACCGGTAACTTCATCGAAGGGCGCAAGGCCTACACCCTGGGCTTGAAGGCGAACTACCTGAACAGCCTGGAAGGCGAGATCCAGTACACCGAGTTCTTCGGTGGTGGCCAGAACAACTCCATCCGCGACCGCGACAACATCGGCGTCAACGTCAAGTACTCCTTCTAACTAGAAAAGAACGCGGGGGCCTTCATGGGCTCCCGCCGCTGAACCCTCACGGAGATTCAACATGCTGAAAAAGCTTTCGCTGATTGGCGCAGCAGTCGCGTTTGCGCTGTCCGCCGGTAGCGCGCTGGCGACAGTGTCTGCACAGGAAGCCGCCAAGCTGGGCGCCAGCCTGACCCCCTTCGGCGCCGAGAAGGCCGGCAACGCTGCCGGTACCATCCCCGAGTGGACCGGTGGCATCACCCAGGCCCCGGCCGGCTACAAGCCGGGCCAGCACCATGTCGATCCGTTCCCGGGCGACAAGCCGCTGTTCACCATCACCAAGGCCAATCTGGACCAGTACAAGGCCAACCTGACCCCCGGTCAGATCGCCCTGTTCAATGCCTACCCGGACACCTTCCAGATGCCGGTTTACCCGACCCGTCGCTCCGGCTCCGCACCACAGTGGGTCTATGACAACACCGTCAAGAACGCCACCACTGCCAAGCTGCTGGATGGTGGTAACGGTTTCGCCGATGCCTACGGTGGCATTCCGTTCCCGATCCCGCAGAACGGTGTCGAGGCCCTGTGGAACCACATCGTTCGCTACCGCGGTTCCTACATCGTGCGTCGCGCCTCCGAAGTGGCCGTGCAGCGCAACGGCGACTACTCCCTGGTCACCTCGCAGCAGGAAGCCCTGTTCAAGTACTACAACCCGAAGGGGTCGTACGCTGACCTGAACAACATCCTGTTCTACTACCTGTCCTTCACCAAGAGCCCGGCTCGCCTGGCTGGCGGCGCCGTGCTGGTGCACGAAACCCTGGACCAGGTGAAGGAGCCGCGTCAGGCCTGGGGCTACAACGCCGGTCAGCGCCGCGTTCGCCGCGCGCCGAACCTGGCCTACGACACCCCCATCGCTGCCGCCGACGGCCTGCGTACCGCTGACGACACCGACATGTTCAACGGTGCGCCGGATCGCTACGACTGGAAGCTGGTGGGCAAGAAGGAAATCTACATCCCGTACAACAACTACAAGGTCTCCAGCCCTGAGGTTAAGTACAAGGACCTGCTCAAGCCTGGCCACCTGAATCCGGCCGTCACCCGTAACGAACTGCACCGCGTGTGGGTCGTGGAAGGCACCCTGAAGTCGGGTGCCCGCCACATCTACTCCAAGCGCACCCTGTTCCTCGATGAGGACAGCTGGCAAGCTGCCGTGGTCGACCAGTACGACGGTCGCGGCGAGCTGTGGCGTGTCTCGGTGGCCTACCTGAAGAACTACTACGACCTGCCGACCACCTGGTCCGCGCTGGACGTGTTCCATGATCTGCAGGCCCGCCGCTACCACGTGCAGAACCTCGACAACGAGGAGTCGAGCACCATCGACTTCACTCAGCCGATCCCGGATGACGGCTACTTCAAGCCGTCTGCCCTGCGTCGTCGCGGTACTCGCTGATCGATTCGCAGGACAGAAAAAGGCCGCTACTCTGGTAGCGGCCTTTTTCATTCATCAGAGGCCCTGATAAGGGCTCAATCACGCGGGTTTGGCTTAACAAAACATAACGTCCCGCCGATTGTCAGCGCTTTCCAAAGCTGGATAGCATAAGCCGCCTGCCCGTGGGGCAGGACCACCTATAACAATAAGGGGGAAAGGTGTATGAGTGAGCCCATCATGCGGCGCACCCAGTCCGGTCGTGGCGCGCGTCATTCCGCCCAGCCGGCGTTCCGCTTCCACTCGCCGCTGGCCAAAGCGCTCTCGCTGTTCAGTGTGCTGTCCATCCTGACTTCCGCCATGGTGCCCACCGTGCATGCTGCCGAGGCAGCGCCGGTCTACTCCATCGAATCACCCAAGGCCATCACCAGCCTGCTGCTGGACGTCGTCCACGCCGGCAAGCGCCTGGTTGTCGTGGGGGATCGTGGCCACATCCTCTATTCCGACGACGACGGCAAGAGCTGGACCCAGGCCAAGGTGCCTACCCGGCAGATGCTGACCGCCGTCTACTTCGTCGACGACAAGAAAGGTTGGGCCGTTGGCCACGACGCGCAGATTCTCGCCAGTGAGGATGGCGGGGCGACCTGGACACTCCAGTTCGAAGACCTGCAGCGTGAAGCCCCACTCCTGGATGTCTGGTTCAAGGACGCCAGCACCGGCTTCGCCGTTGGCTCCTACGGCGCCCTGCTGGCCACCGAGGACGGTGGCAAGAACTGGGAAGACGTCAGCGACCGCCTCGACAACGAAGACCAGTACCACATCAATGCCATTGCAGCGGTGAAGGACTCCGGCCTGTTCATCGTCGGCGAGATGGGCAGCATGTTCCGCTCCCCCGACTGGGGCCAGACCTGGGAACGTCTTGAAGGCCCCTACGAGGGCTCGCTGTTCGGCGTTTCCGGTACCGCAGAGCCCGGCGTCGTGATTGCCTACGGCCTGCGTGGCCACCTGTTCCGCTCCGCCGATTTCGGACAGACCTGGGAAACCATCTCGCTCAAGAACGCCCGTGGCGGTGAGCTGGAATTTGGTCTTTCCGGCGGCAGCCTGCTTGCTGATGGCACTCTGCTGGTCGTCGGCCACGGTGGCACTGTGCTGAAAAGCACCGACGCCGGTCGCACCTTCAGCGTGGTCAACCGCGCCGATCGCCTGTCGCTGGCCAGTGTCACGGTCGACAGCAAGGGCAACCTGATCCTGGTGGGACAGGGTGGGGCGCGCGTCGCCTCGCCGACTGGCGCCGAGCTGGGCCAACAATAACAAGGTGGGGGAGTTTCGATGAGTAACCATCACCAGGACAAGGCGACCTTCCTGGAGCGCCTGATCTTCAACAACCGGCCGGCGGTGATCGTCATCTGCCTGCTGGTCAGCATCTTCCTCTTCTGGCAGGCCACCCAGGTGCGCCCGTCCACCAGCTTCGAGAAGATGATTCCGCTGCACCATCCCTTCATCCAGAAGATGATGGAGCACCGCAACGACCTGGCGAACCTGGGCAACACCGTGCGCATCTCGGTGGAAGCCAAGGACGGGGACATCTTCAGCAAGGACTACATGGAGACCCTGCGCCAGATCCACGACGAGGTCTTCTACATTCCCGGTGTCGACCGTTCCGGCCTGAAGTCCCTGTGGAGTCCCAGCGTCCGTTGGACCGAAGTGACCGAGGAAGGCTTCGCCGGCGGCGAGGTCATCCCGCAGACCTACGACGGTTCTGCCGACAGCCTGGAAGAGCTGCGCAACAACGTGCTCAAGTCCGGCCAGATCGGTCGCCTGGTGGCCAACAACTTCAAGTCCAGCATCATCGACGTGCCGCTGCTCGAGTCCTACCCGGACCCGAACGATCAGGGCAAGCTGCTGAAGCTCGACTATCGCCAGTTCTCCCATGAGCTGGAAGAGAAGATCCGCGACAAGTACCAGGCCCAGAACCCGAACGTCCAGGTGCACATCGTCGGTTTCGCCAAGAAGGTCGGTGACCTGATCGACGGCCTGATCATGGTCGTGGCCTTCTTCGGCATCGCCTTCCTCACCACCCTGGTGCTGCTCTACTGGTTCACCTGGTGCATCCGCAGCACCATCGCCGTGCTCTCCACCACCCTGGTGGCGGTGATCTGGCAGCTGGGCCTGATGCACTCGGTGGGCTTCGGGCTCGACCCGTACTCCATGCTGGTGCCGTTCCTGATCTTCGCCATCGGCATCTCTCACGGGGTGCAGAAGATCAACGGCATCGCCCTGCAATCCAGTGACGCCGACAATGCCCTGACTGCGGCCCGGCGCACCTTCCGCCAGTTGTTCCTGCCGGGGATGATCGCCATCCTGGCCGACGCCGTGGGCTTCATCACCCTGCTGATCATCGACATCGGCGTGATCCGCGAACTGGCCATCGGGGCCTCCATCGGTGTGGCGGTGATTGTCTTCACCAACCTGATCCTGCTGCCGGTCGCCATCTCCTATGTCGGCATCAGCAAGAAAGCCATCCAGCGCAGCAAGAAGGACGCCACCCGCGAGCACCCGTTCTGGCGCCTGCTGTCCAACTTCGCCCACCCCACCGTGGCACCCATCTCCGTGGTCATCGCCATCATGGCCTTCGGTGGCGGCCTCTGGTACGGCAAGAACCTGAAGATCGGCGACCTTGACCAGGGCGCACCGGAGTTGCGTCCGGACTCGCGCTACAACAAGGACAACAACTTCATCATCAGCAACTACTCCACCAGCTCCGACGTGCTTGTGGTGATGGTCAAGACCAAGCCTGAAGGGTGCTCCACCCATGAAGCGCTGGCCCCCATCGACGAGCTGATGTGGACGATGGAGAACACTCAGGGCGTGCAGTCCGCCATCTCCATGGTCACCGTCTCCAAGCAGGTGATCAAAGGGATGAACGAAGGCAACCTGAAGTGGGAAACCCTCTCCCGCAACCAGGACGTGCTGAACAACTCCATCAGCCGCGCCGATGGGCTGTACAACACCGACTGCTCCCTGGCACCGGTGCTGGTGTTCCTCAACGACCACAAGGCCGAGACCTTGCAGCGCGTGGTCAAGGCAGTCCAGGGCTTTGCCGAGGAGCACAACAAGGACGGGCTGGAGTTCATGCTCGCCGCCGGTAACGCCGGCATCGAAGCGGCTACCAACGAGGTGATCGCCCAGACCGAGCTGACCATCCTGATCCTGGTGTACATCTGCGTTGCGGCCATGTGCCTGATCACCTTCCGCTCGATCCCGGCGACCATCTGCATCGTCATCCCGCTGATCCTCACCTCGGTGCTGGGCAACGCCCTGATGGCCTTCCTCGGCATCGGCGTGAAGGTGGCGACACTGCCGGTGATTGCACTGGGCGTGGGCATCGGTGTCGACTATGGCATCTACATCTACAGCCGCCTGGAAAGCTTCCTGCGCGCCGGTCTGACCCTGCAGGAGGCCTACTACCAGACGCTGAAGTCCACCGGCAAAGCGGTGCTCTTCACCGGCCTGTGCCTGGCCATCGGCGTGGCGACCTGGATGTTCTCGGCAATCAAGTTTCAGGCCGACATGGGCCTGATGCTGACCTTCATGTTCATCGTCAACATGTTCGGCGCGCTCTGGCTGCTGCCGGCCCTGGCCCGCTTCCTGATCAAGCCCGAGAAGCTTGCCGGCAAGACCGGGGGCTCACTCCTCGCGCACTGATCGGTGCTCTTCGAAAACCGCGGCCTCGGCCGCGGTTTTTCGTTTCAGGAGACTGATCTTGACGCCGTGAAAAGTCTGACATCTAATGATATGCATTCTCATTTGTTGCTTTCCGTTATCTGTCAGCCTTGACCGGGCGGGAAGCACCTGCAGTCGGGGGTGTCGTGAAGTCAGGTCTGGCCGGTGGGGAAGCCCGCCATGGATGAGCAGTTCCGTGGCACCGTCTCGGGCGCCTACCGGGCCTTCCATGCCGAACTGCTGAAGTTCCTCGGCAAACGCTTGGGCAGCCAGGCCGATGCGGCTGATCTCGCCCAGGACGCCTTCGCCCAGTGGCTGGGTTCCCGCGATCGCGCCCGTGTGGCCCAGCCCCGCGCCTTCCTGTTCCAGATCGCCCGCAACCTCCTGCGTGACCACTGGCGACGCCAGCAGGTGAGGGGCGGGACGGAGCCAGTCTCTGTCGAGCACGATGGGGCGTTGTTCGAGCACGCCGCCCCAGGCCCCCAGGACAAGGCCGAACAGCACCAGCGCTTGCATCACCTGGCCCGGGCGCTGGATGATCTGCCGCCGCGCCGGCGGGAGGCCTTCGTTCTGCACAAGTTCGACGGGCTTTCCCAGGCCGAAGTCGCCGAGCGCATGGGGATTTCCCTCAGCATGGTGGAGAAGCACGTCGCCTGTGCCCTCCTGCATTGCAGGCAGCGCCTGCTCGATGCGGGACAGGAGGATGTGCCATGAACGAGAACACGTGGATGGAAGCACGCCCCTCGATCGACGAGCAGGCCGCGACCTGGCAGGCGCGGCGCTCCGGCAGCCAGTTCAGCGCACGGGATGAAGCCGAGTTGCAGGCCTGGCTGGCCGCCAGCCCTGCTCATGCCCGCGCCTTTTCCGAGATGCAGCAGATCTGGGCTGAACTTGATCGCGTACCGCGCCCGAGCCTTTCAGCACCGGTAGTGCCGCTGCGTCCGCGCCGCTGGCGCCTGCCCCTGGCTGCCGTTGCTTCCTTGCTGCTCGCGTGTGTCCTGATACTGGTCTCCCGGGGCGGGCCCGAGGTCGACGAGACCTTTGCCAGCCCCCGTAGCGCCACGCAGCAGGTGACCCTGGCCGACGGCACCCGCATCGACCTCAACCGCGCCACGCGCTTGCGCGTTCGCCTGTATGACGATCACCGGGAGGTGGACCTGCTGGAAGGTGAAGCCTTCTTCGCTGTTGCCCGTGATGAAGCTCGTCCCTTCGACGTCATCGCCGGAGAAGGGCGGGTGAGGGTACTGGGCACCCGCTTCAACGTAAGGCGCGGCGAGCAGCGGCTGGATGTGGCGGTGGAGAGCGGCCATGTGGCCGTCGAGCCTCATCCAGGAACGGCGCAGCCGCTGGAACTGCTGGCAGGGGACAGCCTCGATTACGACTACCGCACCGCCACCCTCGAACAAGGCCAACGCCGGCCCGAGGAGATCGCCAGCTGGCGCAGGGGGCAACTGCTCTTCCGGGATCGCCCCTTGGCGCAGCTACTCGACGAGGTGTCGCGCTATCGCCCGGCCCCGGTGGGCCTGGCAGACCCGAGGCTGGCCCAGCGGCGTGTCTCCGGCAGCCTCAACCTCGCCAACCCGGATGCCTTCCTCGCTGCCTTGCCGCAATTGCTGCCGGTCCAGGTCGAGCGTCTGGCGGATGGGCGAGCGTTGATCCATCCGCGCTGAAGGCCTGGTTGATTCGCTACAAATAAAAATATTTTTCATTCGCATATGTGGGTTTTTCTCGTCTGTGCGTCTTCCTCCCGGTAACCGCCAGTTGCCGTGGCGGTCCTGCAGCACAAGGGGAGACCTGCATGAACACCCGTACCACCCGCTTCGCCCTGCGCCGGCTCGTTGCCGGCAGCGCTCTGGCGGCCTGGCTGGCCAGCGCCTCGGCCCTGGCACAGGACCACGACTTCGACCTACCGGCCCAACCCATGGCCAGCGCCCTGACCAGCCTCGCCCAGCAGGGGCAACTTCAGGTGCTGTTCGATGAGGCCCAATTGCGCGATGTGCGTGCGCCGGCGCTGAAGGGCCGCTACAGCCCGCGCCTGGCCCTGGAGCGGTTGCTGTCGGGGACGGGGCTGGAGCTGGTGGAAGCAGGGGATGGGTTCGTGGTGCGGCGCTTGCCGGGGAATGATCAGGCACCTGCTAATGACAACGTCCTCAACCTGGGCAGCACCAGCATCATGGGGGATGCCATCGATAGCAGTACTGTGGGGCGCTCGGTGCTGACCCAGGAAGACATCGACCGCAAGCAGGCCGACAACATTGGCGAACTATTGGATACGTTGCCTGGGGTCAGCTCCAGTGGCTCACCCAGGCCAGGTGGGCAAACTCTGAATATCTGGGGCATGGGGGATGTCGAGGACGTCAAGGTTATCCTCGATGGCGCCCCAAAGGGCTTCGAGAAGTACCGCCAGGGCTCGGTGTTCATCGAGCCGGAGTTGATCAAGAACGTCGAGGTCGACAAGGGGCCACACAATTCGCTCTACGGAAACGGTGGCTTCGGCGGCGTGATCAAGGTCGACACCAAGGACCCGGCCGACCTTCTCCAGGACGGGCGTGATGTAGGGGCATTCGTCAAGTACGGCTACCACACCAATGACCGCCAGGAGATATACAGCGGAGCCGTCTACGGTCAGACCGAAGACAAGATGCTCGACGGCCTGCTGTTCATGAACTGGCGTGACGGTGGGAATATCAAGCGTCCCGATGGCACGCGCTTCGTATACTCCGAGAATCAGCTCGATGCCTTTCTGTTCAAGAGCAACCTGCGCCTCAATGAGGAGCATGTGCTCACCCTGTCTGCGATGCAGTCCGGAAGCCAGGCCTGGGAGCCGTTCGCAGCCAAGCGCGATGAAATGGCCGCGCCCACGGCGGCTGAGATCGCTCGCTACGGGTTGGACGGTGCGTGGAAGCGCAAGTTGGTCTACCGCGACCAGGATGATGAGAACTACTCCCTCAAATGGAACTACGCACCGCTCGACAATCCCTGGGTCAACGTTACAGCCAGCTACGCCTATTCCAAGACCGATCAGCACGACAAGCGGCCGGACAATGCCTCGACCTGGCTGTCTGGTTCATTGGGCAACGAGAGTTGGGTGAACTACACCGACCGCTTGGCGGAACTGAAGAATGAAAGCCGCTTTGACACCGGGCCGTTTGCCCATGTGGCAACGGTGGGTGTGCAGTGGCACGGACATGAGCGCGACACTCTGATGAAGGACCTCGGGAAGTCCCGTGATGCGAATTACAACTTTGGCCTTTATCAGCCCTACTACATGCCATCAGGCGAGCAGGAGACGCGTAGCGGCTTCTTGCAGGACGCCATCACCTTCGGCTCGGTGACCATCACACCGGCCCTTCGCTACGATCAGGTAATCAGCAAGGGGGAGCCCAACCTGGCTCCTCGCTTCAACAACCCGGACCCCGCAGTTGGGCATGACTACAGTCAGGTCCGCTATACCGGGTGGTCGCCTCGCCTGGGTATATTCTGGACCGCGACGGAGAATCTGGCGTTCTTCGCGGATTACAGCAAGACCTGGCGCGCGCCCCTGATCGACGAGCTGTACGAGGTGCAGAGTGCGCTCAGCAGTGTTCCGGGCACCAGTCGCAATCTCGATCCCGAACGCATCACGGGCATTCGTCTGGGGAGCATCTTAAACGTGGACCGGTTGCTGGTTGACAGCGACAGCCTGCAGATCCGTACCACCCTGTTCCGCAACCGTGGCAAGGATGAGATCTTCAAGCGCACAGGTGTCTACTGCGCCGAGAAGCTCAGCAGCAGTACCGATTGCCCGGGCACTCTCTCGAACAACCGCAACCTGCCGGGCTACACCATCGAAGGACTGGAGGTGGAGTCGTTCTATGACAGCGCACGGGTGTTCGGCAGCCTGTCGATCTCCTACGTCCGCGGACGTCGTGATGCATCTCCGGCGAACCCCTGGGGACAACCGACCTGGATTGCCGAGATACCGCCTCGCAAGGCAGTGGCCACGCTGGGCGTGAAGGTGCCGGAAGTGGACATGGCCATGGGCTGGACCGGGCAGTTTGTGCGCAAACAGGACCGTTCGCCGGTAGATGATGACCCTCGGATGGCGTTCTGGAGCTACACGCAGAGCCAGGGCTATGCCTTGCACGGTGTGTTTGCCAGCTGGAAGCCTCAATTCGCCAAAGGTTTCGAAGCGCGGTTGGCGGTCGACAACCTGTTCAACCGTGAGTACTACCCCTATCTCGGCGACGCCGTCTCCGGTGTGGGGCGGAACGTGAAACTGAGCGTTTCGCAGTTCTTCTGAAAACACAGGGCATGGACAACGACGAGCTGACAGGGATGCGTCCAGAGCTCTGAGATGGTTGGTTTGTGGACGTGATGTGGCTACGGGCCTACCGCTGTCCATCTCATCCATGAGTCGCCTGGATGCGGTGGGCTGAGGCCCACCTACGGCCCGTCCCTTCCCTTAGGAGCCGGCTCTGCTCGCGAAGCGCCTGATGATCCGCCCGGGCGGGAAGGGCTCAAGCTGGCCCACCGGGCGCCACTTCACTCCCCGAGCAACTGCAACAACGCGGCGGCGGTGGGCTCCGAGGAGGCCGGGTTCTGCCCGGTGATCAGGTGGCCGTCGGCGACCACATGGGGTTGCCAGTCGGCCACTTTGGAATAGTGGGCGCCGAGGTCGCGGAGCATGTCCTCCACCAGGAAGGGCACTACCTCGGTGAGGCCTACCGCCGCTTCCTCCGAATTGGAGAAGCCGGTTACCGCGCAGCCCTGCACCAGCGGGTTGCCATCGGCGGCGCGGGCATTCTTCAGCACGGCAGGGGCGTGGCATACCGCGGCCACCGGCTTGCCGGCGTTGTGCAGGTCTTCGATCAGAAGGATGGAGAAGGGGTCGTCCACCAGGTCCCACAGCGGACCATGGCCGCCGGGGTAGAAGAGGGCGTCGTAGTCGGCCGAGACCAGCCCCGCCAGCGGCAGGGTGTTGGCCAGCGCCTGCTGGGCCTGCGGGTCGCTGCGAAAGCGGAGGGTGGCTTCGGTCTGCGCGGCCGGGTCGTCGCTCTTCGGGTCCAGCGGCGGCTGCCCACCCCGGGGAGAGGCCAGTACCACTTCGGCCCCGGCATCACGGAAGGCGAAATAGGGTGCGGCGAACTCCTCCAGCCAGAAGCCGGTCGGCTGGCCGGTATCGCCCAGGCGGTCATGCGAGGTCAGCACCATGAGGATTTTCATCGGCTACTCCTTGAGGTCATCGAGGGGTGTGACTGGCGCCGTTACGGCAAGGTTCCGGTGGCCGGCCGATGAATTCTAGACGCGCCGATGAAGGTTCTCAGCCTTGAGGCGGGCGCCGTCTGGCGGTGAGACCGCGGAGGAAGTTGCGCAGCACCTGGTCGCCGCAGGGGCGGTAGTTCTTGTGGTCCTTCTTGCGGAACAGCGCCCCCACCTCGGCACGGGTCATGGGCAGGTCCGCTTCGCGGAGGATGTCGAGGATGTCGTCCTCGCGCAGCTCCAGGGCCACGCGCAGCTTCTTCAGTACCTGGTTGTTGCTCATCGGCAGTTCGAGGGGGAAGGGCGGGCGGCTCTCGTCCCTGCCGCGCATGGCGTAGACCAGCCCGTCGAGAAAGCCGGCCAGGCGCCGGTCGCTGCAGGCGTGGTAGCCCTCCTCATCTTCGCGGGTCAGCCAGGCCGCGACTTCCTGCAGGCTCACTTCCTGGTCGGCCAGGCCGATGATTTCCACCACCCGTGCGTCGCTGATGTCCAGCAGGTAGCGCAGGCTGCGCAGTATGTCGTTGTTGGTCATGGGGCATTCCGTCGGAGTGGTCGGGCAGCCGTGAGCTGGCCGTTAGACTGGGAACGTCGATGCCGAAAGGCAGGAGGTCCAGATGAAGCGCGCCATTGTGCTCGCATTTTCCGCGCTGGTCGCGATCAGTTGCGCCGCCCAGGCCCAGCAGCCGCCCTTGTTGCGCTCGCCCGGCACGCCGGCACCCGGTTCGCCCGGTACCGCCACGCCACAGCCCTATTCCCAACCCAGTCCGCCGAGCCTTCCGTCTGCCGCCCCGCCGGGTAGTCCGCCGTTGCTGGTGAACCCGCCGACCACGCGCCAGGCAGACCCGCGTGACGAACGCATTCCGCTGCTGCAGGAACAGCTCGACCGTAACAGCAGGGGGCTGGGCAACGGTGAGAAGAAGCCGGCGCCCTAGCGCAGCAGCGGCGGTACCCGGGCCTGGAGCAGCGCCACCAGGGCCGGGTCCATGTAGTCGTACTCGTCGGGGATATCCAGGCTGACCACGCGCTTGCCCTTGAGCGCGGCGGGGAAGCGTGCCGCCAGCTTGCGCCGATGGCTGCCCTCCATAACCAGGATCAGGTCCGCCCAGGCCAGGGCCTCGGGCGTTACCGGGGTCTCCGCCTCGGCCTTGAGGCCGGCCGAGTCGGTTTCCACGCCGGGCCAGCTGGCGAACAGCTGCTCGGCGGTGGGACTGCGCAGCCGATTCTGGCCGCAGATGAACAGCAGGCGCTGGACCTTCACGCAGTAGCCAGCCCCAGCACCTTGAACAGAAAGGCATATTCCAGGGCGACGTCGCGCAGCGCCTGGTAGCGCCCGCTCATGCCGCCGTGGCCGGCACCGAGGTCGGTCTTGAGCAGCAGCAGGTGGTCGTCGGTGCGGGTCGCCCGCAGCTTCGCCACCCATTTGGCGGCTTCCCAGTACTGCACCCGCGAGTCGTTGTAGCCGGCCACCACCAGCAGCGCCGGGTAGGCCTGGGGCTTCACGTTTTCGTAGGGGGCATAGCTGCGGATGCGTTCGAACACTTCGGGCTGGTTCGGGTCGCCCCACTCGTCGTACTCGGTGACGGTGAGCGGCAGGTCGGGGTTCTGCATGGTGTTGAGCACGTCGACGAAGGGCACTTCGGCGATGGCCGCTGCGAACAGCTCCGGGCGCTGGTTGAGCACGGCGCCGATCAGCAGTCCGCCGGCGCTGCCGCCGCTGATGACCAGCTGTTCGCGGGTCGTCAGGCCCTCCGCCAGCAGGTGCTCGGCACAGGCGATGAAGTCGCCGAAGGTGTTGGCCTTGTGCTCCAGCTTGCCGGCGCGGTACCAGGCTTCGCCCAGCTCACCGCCGCCGCGTACGTGGGCGATGGCGAAGACGAAGCCACGGTCCAGCAAACTCAGGCGGGCATGGGAAAACCAGGGGTCGAGGCTCGCGCCGTAGGCGCCATAGCCATAGAGGTAGAGCGGCGCCGGGTGGCCCAGGGTTTCGCGGCGGGCGACCAGGCTGATGGGGATGCGCGTGCCGTCCGCTGCCGTGGCCCAGAGGCGCTGGCTGACGTAGGCATCGGCGTCGAACGGGCCTTCCACCGGCGTCTGCTTGAGCACTCGCTGCTCACCGTCGGCCAGGCGAAGCTCGCGGACCTGGGCAGGGCGGTTGAGGGCTTCGTAGCGCAGACGGATCACCGGGCTGTCGAACTCCAGGCTGTCCTGCACGTAGAGGCTGTAGGCCGCATCCGGCAGTTGCACGCGGTAGGCGGTGCCGCTGGTAGGGTGCACTTCGATCACCGGCAGGCCGCCTTCGCGCAGGCTGAGGGTGAGGGCGCTGCTGTTGAGGCTGAGATCCTCCAGCATGCGCTCGGGGTCGTGGGGGATACGCTCCTGCCAGTGCTCGCGGCTCGGGTCCGCCTCCTCGGCCAGGTAGAGGGCGAAGTTGATGCCGGCCTGGTTGCTGCGGATCAGCCAGCACCAGCGTCCATCGACCTGGCCGTGGTCGACGTAGTACTCGTGGCCTTCCTCGCGAGGGGCGATGCAGCGGAAGTCGGCATCGGGCGTCTCGGCGTCCAGCACCCAGGTTTCGCTGGTGGTCTTGCTGGACAGGTCCAGCAGCAACTGGCGCTCGGAGCTGGCACGGTGGCAGCCGAGGAAGAAGCGCCCGTCCGGTTCCTCGAAGACCTGTTCCGCACGGGCCTCGCCCAGGCGGTAACGGTGCAGGCGGAAGGGGCGGTGGGTCTCGTCCAGCTCGCCGAAGAACAGCGTGCGACTGTCGTTGGCCCAGGTCATGCTGCCGTCGCAGTCGTTGAAGGGGAGGGCATGCAGGGTGCCGTCCACAAGGTCGCGGACGAACAGCTCGTAGACCTCGTCGCCGCTGGTGTCGAGGCTGTAGGCCAGCAGGCGGTGGTCGGGGCTGACGCTGAAGGCACCGACCGAGAGGAAGCCGTCGCCCGCCAGCGCGTTCGGGTCCAGCAGCAACTGCTCGGTGGCCGGGTCGATGTCCAGGGAGCCGTCCTGCGGGCGCGCACAGCGGTAGTGGCGCGGGTATTCATCGCCGGCGGTGGTGCGCTGGTAATAAAGGTAGGGACCCCAGGGCGTGGCGAGGGACAGGTCGGTCTCGCGGATGCGGCCGCGGATTTCCTGGAACAGGCGCTCGCGCAGGTCGGACTGGTCGGCCAGTTGCTCGTCCAGCCAGGCGTTCTCGGCCTTCAGGTAATCCAGCACCTCGGGGGCGTCGCGTTCTTCCAGCCAGCGGTAGGGATCGGCGCCATCCTGGGCTCGGGCGATGGGGGCGTGTGACATGAGGTCCTCTCGGGTGCGGCGGGCGACGGCGGGGGGACGCCGGAGCGGGGAAAAGTCGCTATCATAAGCGCCCCTTTGCCCGCCATGCCACGGAAGCCAATGAACGAACACGACTACCTACTTGCCTGGGGTGCCTACGCCGTGGCGGCCCTTGGCTGCCTGCTGGTGTGCTTCCGTGCGACCGGCTGGATGTGGCGCTGGCTGCGCGAGCCGGTGCGCCTGGTAGTGGCGGTGCTGCTGCTGACCCCGACGCCGGTGGACCCGGGCCGCGACCTGTACGCCCCTGCCGTGGCGGTGACGGCGCTGGACATGGTGTTCAAGGTGGGCAACAACGCCTGGAAGGCGGTCTCCGATCTGGCCATGTACGGCATGATCGGCTTGGTGCTGTACCTGATCTTCGTGGCCATCCGCTGGCCCATCGAGCGGGCGATCAAGGCTCGTCGTGCGGCGCGCGAGCGGCCGGTCGAGGAGCCCGTGGACGACGAGGAACCCACCCTGCGCCAGTTGATGGAGCGCGAGGGCGATGCCCGCTTCGACACCCGCACCGATGCCCGCGGCGACCGCCGCCTGCGGATCGAACCGCGCCTCTAGCCACGCAGCAGGACCCTTTCATTCGCCAGGGAGTGCCCGATGGATTGCGTGTTCTGCGCCATCGCCGGTGGCCATGCACCGGCTCATGTGCTGCACGAGGAGGCGGATTTCCTGGTGCTGCTGGACATCTTCCCCCTGCGCCCGGCCCACGTCCTGGTGGTCGCCCGGCAACATGCGCCGTATCTCCATGACCTGCCCGAGAGCGCCCGCGCGCGCCTGCTGCCCCTGGCCGATGAGCTGATGGCGGCGATGCGCCGGGCTGGCCTTGGCGAACAGGGCATCAACATGCTGGTGAACGACGGGCCGGATGCGAACCAGCACGTGCCCCACCTGCATCTCCACCTGATTCCAAGACGCCGGGGTGACCTGGCGGGCCTGTTGTGGCGGGCGCTGACCCGTTTCCTGCCCCTGGGGCGCACTGCGCTCCAGGCGCGCCTGGAACGGGAAGCCGACCTGTTGCGGCGGGCCATGAAACGAGAGCCTTGATCCATGTGCGAACTGCTCGGCATGAGTGCCAACGTCCCCACCGACATCGTGTTCAGCTTCACCGGCCTGATGCAGCGTGGCGGCGGTACGGGCCCCCACCGTGACGGTTGGGGCATCGGCTTCTACGAGGGGCGGGGGCTGCGCCTGTTCCAGGACCCGTCGGCCAGTGTCGAGTCCGAGGTGGCGCGCCTGGTGCAGCGCTACCCGATCAAGAGCGAGACCGTCATCGGCCATATCCGCCAGGCCAACGTCGGCAAGGTCTGCCTGGCCAACACCCATCCCTTCGTGCGGGAGCTCTGGGGGCGCAACTGGTGCTTTGCCCACAACGGCCAGTTGGCGGACTTCCAGCCCGTTCCCAGCTTCTACCGCCCGGTGGGTGACACCGACAGCGAGGCGGCCTTCTGCGACCTGCTCAACCGGGTGCGCCAGGGCTTCCCGGAACCGGTGCCGGTGGAGGTGCTGCTGCCGGTGCTGGTGCAGGCCTGTTCCGAGTACCGTACCCGGGGCGTGTTCAATGCCCTGGTCAGTGACGGTGACTGGCTGTTCTGCTTCTGTTCCACCAAGCTGGCCCACATCACCCGCCGTGCGCCCTTCGGCCCGGCGCGGTTGAAGGACGCCGACCTGACGGTGGACTTCCAGGCCGAGACCACCCCGGATGACGTGGTGACGGTGATCGCCACCGAGCCGCTCACCGACAACGAAACCTGGACGCGCTACCAGCCCGGGGCCTGGGCCCTGTGGCGACGCGGCGAATGCCTGGCCTCGGGCCAGACCTGAGAGGAGAGGGGCGATGCTGAGAAGCTACCTGAGGCTGGTGCTGTTCACCCTGGGGCTGCTGGTTGGCGTCCAGGTTCCCGGCTTCGTCGATGACTACGCCAAGCGCGTGGAGGCCCATCGACTGGAAGCCGAACGCGCCCTGGCAGGGTTCCGCGAGACGGCCAAGCGCTTCTTCGACGGCAACCTCGACGCCCTGGTGGCGCATTACCGCCAGAGCGACGACCCGGTGATGCGCAGCGACGCCGACAGCGTCGCCACCCTGGTCAACCGCGATACCTTGCTGCAGCTGGAATGGCAGGCCATGCAGGGTGCCTGGTACGCACGCACCTGGCACGTGCTGAGCGCGGCCGACCGCGAGCTGCTGCTGGAGACCGCCAACGCCTACAGCTACCAGGTGCTGCTGGTGCCCGAGGCCATCGGCTGGGGCCTGGCCTGGGCTTTCCTCCTGGCCTGGCTGCTGGAGAGCCTGGCGCTGGGCCTGGCGCGCCTGGCCGGTGTCGGCCGTGCTCGCAAGGTTCAGCAGCGCCACTGGCGCTGATCAGGCTTCGAAACGTTCCGCCCCGTGGCGCAGGGTGCTGGCGAGGGCGAGGAAGCCGTCGTACAGCAACTGGTCACTGGTGGAGGCATTGCTGACGCTGGCGCGTACGTACTGGGGCACCGCCGCCCGGCCGACGGCGAAGGTTTCGGCGGCGGTGATCAGGTAGTTGCGCAGCTTCAGGTCGGCCTCCACGTCGGAGGCGCGCCAGGCCTCCGGCACCTCGATCCAGAAGTGCGGGCTTTGCGGGTGGGTGCGGTACTGCAACCCGTCCAGCAAGCCCTCCACGAGCGCCTTGCGCCGGCCGATCTCGGCGATCTGCTGGTGCAGCAACTTGCTCGCCGTGCCGTTCTCGATCCACTGGGTAGACAGCTCCAGCGCCAGGGGTGTGGCCATCCAGCAGGTGGCGCGCAACGCGGCGGCGATGCGGCTGACCAGCGTAGTCGGTGCATGCAGGTAGCCCACCCGCAGCCCGGCCGCCACCGCCTTGCTCAGGCTGCTGATGAGGATGCAGCGCTCCGGCGCGTAGTGGGTCATCGGTGGCGGGCGGTCTTCCACCAGCACCGCGTGGGCCTCGTCCTCGATGATCAGCAGGTTGTGTTCGCGGCACAGCCGCGCAATGGCCTCCCGCCGCTGCGACGAGAGTACGGCCGTGGTGGGGTTCTGGATGGTTGGTGTGCAGTACAGTGCCGACACCCGGTTGCTGCGGCATAGCTCGTCGAGGGATTCCGGGACCAGTCCTTCCTCGTCCATGTCCACGCCCAGCAGCTTGATGCCGAGCATCCGCGCCACGGTGATCAGTCCGGGATAGGTGAGCTGCTCGGTGACGATGGTGTCTCCGGCCCGCAACAGTGCCATCAGCGTGCAGAGCAGGCCGTGCTGGCCGCCGTTGACGCACAGCACCTGGTCCGCCTGGGGCTGGAACTCGCCATGGGCGAGCCATGCAGCGCCGGCCTGGCGGTAGCGTGGCAAACCGGCGTCCGGCGTATAGAGCGCCAGTTCCCGCAGGGTCTGCGGGTCTCGTGCCAGGTCCATCAGGCTCTGGGCGAGGAAGGCGGTTTCAGGGCCGGGGATATGCATGTTCCGGCTCATGTCGTAGAGCTCCGGCGCCTCCTCGATGAAGTTGCGGAAGCCCTCGTCGCGCTTGCGCTCCAGGCCGCGACGCCGCACGAAGGTGCCGTCGCCGACCCGCGCCACCACCAGCCCCATCCGCTCCAGCTCGGCATAGGCACGGCTCACCGTACCGATGGTGACCCCCAGCCGGTCCGCCAGGTTACGGTGGGGGGGCAGCTTCGAGCCGCCTTCGATCGTCCCTTCCAGGATCCTGATCTCCATCGCTCCGGCGAGGCGCTTGTACTTGGCGCCCTGCCCGGAATTCAGTGCGTCTTTCAGGATTGACACCGTGTCAATAATTGGTTTGACAGCCATTTTTCGTCCTAATAGCCTGATTGAGCCGTGTCAATCAGTGATTGATACCTGGTATTTGAGGGTCAATTTAGCAGCTACGAAGGATTGTCATCATGCCAATGTCCGCGGTAATTGAAAACACCAGCAAATCCAGGAAGCAATGGCTGGGGGCATTGGTCACCAGCCTGCTGTTCCTGACTGTGTGCCTCAGTTGGGGCACCACCTGGCTGGGCATCAAGATCGCCGTGGAAACCGTGCCACCGCTCACCGCTTCCGGCCTGCGCTTCCTCATCGCTTTCCCGCTGTTCCTCTGCTTCGCCCTGATCCGTGGCGACTCGATCTTCTTCCCTCGGGGCAGCTTCGGTTTCTTCGTGTTCGTCACCCTGTGCTACTTCAGCGTGCCGTACTACCTGCTCAACTACGGGGAGACCCACGTCTCCTCCGGGCTCACTGCACTGCTGTTCAGTTGCATGCCGGTGTTCATCCTGATCTTCTCCTCGCTGTTCCTGCAGGAGCGCATCTACCTCTCCCAAGTGGTCGGCATCGCCATCGGCTTCGGCAGCCTGTTCATGATCCTGCGCGGGCAGGGGCTGAGCCTGGAGCACTCCGAGGCCGTCGGCGTGCTCGCCATCCTCGCGGCGGCCGTGATGCATGCGCTGTGCTACGTGGTGACCAAGAAGAAGGGCGCGGAGATCAGCGTCATCACCTACAACACCCTGCCCATCGGCCTGGCCGGCCTGATGCTGTTCCTCGTGGGGTTGGGCGTGGAGCAGCCGGATTTCGGCGCCATCAGCGGCCGTTCCTGGGGGGCGCTGGCCTACCTGGGGCTGTGCGCATCGGTGGGCGGCTTCATCGTGTACTTCTTCCTGCTCAAGCGCCTCAATCCGGTGATCCTGTCCTTCGTCTTCATCATCTTCCCGGTGTTCGCGGTGATCATCGGGGCCTGGTACGAAGGCCACACCATCTCCCGTGACCTGGCGTTCTATTCCTCGCTGCTGTTGATCGGCTTCGCCATAACCAAGGTGCCCATGGAAAAGTTCCTGGCGAAGAAGGACTGACCCATGGCTGACCAGGACGTCTTCAGCGCCGAAGTCCTCGGCGCCATCTACCGCCATGCCGCCGAGACCTACCCCGAAGAGTGCTGCGGCTTCGTGTTCGCCGATGCCCGGGTACACCGTGGCGAGAACATTCAGAACCAGCTCAACGAACGCAGCCCCGAGGTGTACCGACGCAGCGCCGCCAACGGCTACACCTTCGCCGTCGCCGACACGCTGCTGCTCAACCGCAGCCTGCGCGGGGACAACCCGGTGCGCGTCATCTACCACTCCCACCCGGACGTGGGGGCCTATTTCAGCCGTGAGGACGAGGACAAGGCGCTGTTCATGGGACAGCCCATCCACCCCGTGACCTACCTCGTGGTGGACGTCCGCGCCGGCGAGGCGATGGGCGCCAAGCTATTCGAATGGAACGGCGAAGGATTCGTCTGCAGCCGGGAATTCCCCGGCAACCCATAACGACCTGCAAGAAAAGGAGTTTGGCTATGAATGTGGTGATCTTCCCCGACGTACTGGCGCGGGTCGCCAAGTTGCCCGCCGCGCGGGTGGAAGGCGAAGGCCGGACGGTGCGCGAGCTGGTGGAAGGCATCTGCGAACGGCATGCCGCCCTGCGCGAGCACCTGTTCTACGGCAACGCCCAGATCAAGGAGCACTTCCTGCTCACCGCCAACGGCGAGCTAGTGGACGTGGACAGCGAACTGGCCCCGGGCGTCGAGCTGGACATCATGCTCGCCACCTCCGGCGGGCTGGATGTCGACGAACTGAGCAACGATGAAGTGCGGCGCTACGTGCGCCACATCACCCTGCCGGATGTCGGGCGTCAGGGTCAGTTGCGACTGAAGAAGTCTCGCGTGCTGGTGGTTGGTACCGGTGGCCTGGGCTCCCCGGTGAGCCTCTACCTCGCGGCAGCCGGCGTCGGCACCCTGGGGCTGGTGGATTTCGACCGGGTGGAAAGCAGCAACCTGCAGCGCCAGGTGGTGCATGGCACCTCCACCCTCGGGTTGCCGAAGGTGGAATCCGCTCGGCGCCGCCTGGAGGACCTCAACCCCGGCATCCAGATCCACGCCCACGACTGCGCCATCACCCCCGACAACGCCATGCGCCTCGTTGGTGATTACGACCTGGTGGTGGATGGCACTGATAACTTCGGCACCCGCTACCTGCTCAACGATGCCTGCGCGCTGTTGCGCCGGCCGCTGGTGTACGGTGCCCTGCATCGCTTCGACGGACAGATGAGCGTGTTCAACCACCAGGACGGTCCCTGCTACCGCTGCCTGTTTCCCAAGAGCCCGCCTGCCGAACTCGCCCCCAACTGCAATGCCGGCGGCGTCATAGGCGTACTGCCGGGCGTGGTCGGACTGATCCAGGCCACCGAGGCCATCAAGCTAATCCTCGGTATCGGCGAACCCCTGGTGGGGCGCCTGATGCGCTTCGACGCGCTGTCGATGAAGTTCTCCGAGATCCGCTTCAAGCGCCGCTCGGACTGCCCCACCTGCTCGCCAAGTCGTACCGACCGCGAGCTGCAGGTGGAGGAGCCGGTGGTCTGTGCCTCCAGCCAGATGAGCGAATCGACCCTGCCCGCCGACTTCTTCGTCAGCCCGCGCGAGCTGCAGCTGAGTCTGGCCCGAGGCGAGAAGCTGCAACTGCTCGACGTGCGCGAGCCGAACGAGCTGGAGGTATGTCGCCTGCCCGGCAGTCTCAACCTGCCCCTGGGCGAGTTGGATGCCCGCCTCGCTGAACTCGATCGCGAACGTCCACTGTGCATCGTCTGCTACGGCGGCACGCGCGCCGAGCGCGCCGCCCAGTTGCTGCTGAGTGCCGGCTTCACCGGCTTGCGGGTGCTGCAAGGCGGCATCAAGGCCTGGGCCCGGGATGTCGACCACGACATGCCGCTGTACTGAGGGACCGAGATGATCCACGAATCGCTGCTTCAGGCTATCGGCGAGACGCCAGTGGTCCGCCTCGCCGCCTTCAGTGCCGAAACCGGCCTGGAGGTCTACGCCAAGCTGGAGTCCCTCAACCCGGGTGGCAGCCACAAGGCCCGCATCGCCCTGGCCATGGTCCGTGACGCCGAGGCGCGCGGCATCCTCGTGCCAGGCAGCGGGCAGACCATCATCGAACCCAGCGGCGGCAACACCGGCATCGGCCTGGCCATGGCCGGCAACCTGCTCGGCTACCGCGTGGTGCTGGTCATCCCCGACAACTACAGCCCCGAAAAGCAGAAGCTGCTGCGGCTGTATGGCGCCGAGGTGGTGCTCTCCGACAGTCGCCGTGGCAACAACTCCCACGGCGAGAAGGCCATGGAGCTGCAGTTGGAAAACCCCGGCTACGTGATGCTCAACCAGCAACGCAACCCGGCCAACCCGGAGATCCACCGGCGCACCACCGCGCAGGAAATCCTCCGGGACTTCGACGACCGGCCGCTGGATTGCCTGGTGGCCGGCATCGGCACCGGTGGGCACATCACCGGCCTGGGGGAAATCCTCAAGGCACGCTGGCCGCACCTGCGGGTGTTCGGCGTCGAGCCGGAGCAATGCGACCTGCTCAACGACCGCCACGCCCCGCACGAGATCCAGGGCCTGTCCATCGGCCTGGTGCCGCGCATCCTCAACCTCGGCGTGCTGGACGGCATGCTCAAGGTCTCCAAGGCCGCCTGCCTGGATCGGGTGCGCCACACCATGCGCACCGATGCCATCAGCCTGGGGTTGTCCTCGGCGGCCAACCTCGTGGCCATCGCCGAGCTGGCCCATGAGCTGCCCACCGGAACCCGGGTGCTGACCCTGGTGTACGACGGCGTCGACAGCTACCTGCCACATTTCGAATGACCAGCCAGGGGAGGGCTAACAGCATGTGGGGATATCTTGATCGGTTGAAACTCTACGACAGGCTGCTGGACCACCTGGTCCGCATCCTGTCTTCCGATGACTTGGGCATGCTCATGCCGCACCTCGACGGCATCATGGAAGCAACCGTGCAGCAGGTGGCCGAGGACCTCCAGGCCTATGCCGCGCGCGATCCCGCGTCCTGCGGACGTACCGGGCTGATCCTCGAGACCTATGCGTCGTTCAAGGCCATCCTCTTCCATCGTCTGGCCCATCAGGTGTGGCTGCATGGCGGGCTGGCGGAGCGCGAGATCATCGCCCACAAGCTCGCCAGCGCCGGCAAGCTGCAGTCTGGCGCGGAGATCCACCCGGCCGCGCGCATCGGGCGGCGCTTCGTGCTGGATCATGGCTTCGGCACCGTCATCGGCGAAACCTGCGAGATCGGCGACGACTGCTACCTGCTGGCGGGCGTCACTCTCGGCGCCAGCGGCATCGCCGACAACCCCGGCGGCAAGCGCCACCCTCGGCTTGGCAACGGTGTGGAAGTCGGCGCTGGAGCGCGCATCCTCGGCGCGGTGAGCATCGGCGACAACGTGTTCATCAGTCCCGCCTGCGTCATCACCCGGGACGTGCCCGCCAACACCCGGGTGAGCATCGTCAACCAGTTGCAGATGCAGCGGGCCAGCATGTCGTCCAACTGCGGCTTCCTCGGTGCGTTCGTTCTCGGCGAGCGCCTGCACCTGGTGGGTGAGCTGCCCGAGTCGGGCGAGGTGATGGTGCTGGACGCCGACCACCGTCGCCTCGGCTGCCTGTCCCTGGAATGCACCCTCAGCGAGCAACACCACCGCCAGTACCGCCTGCGCAACCTCGGTGCCGTGGTACCGGCCCCGCGCTACCCCCTGAACCTGCGCATCGTCGGCCCGGTCCAGGACATCACCCTGCTGGACCCGCCGGGCCTCTGTGCCCTGGTCAGGTCCGTGCTGCAACCCCACCTCATCAGCATAGGAGGCTGACCTCATGTCGGTATTCAACCTGCATACCCATGCCCTGTTCGACGAGGCGCCTTACCAGCGCACCTTCACCGCCCGCGTCCTTGCCGTCAGCGAGCAGGGTGTGGCCCTCGACCAGACCCTGTTCTACCCCACCGGTGGTGGCCAGCCGGGTGACCAGGGGCACTTCCTGCTGCCCGATGGCTCGGTGGCGACGGTGATCGGCACCCAGCGCGACCCGCTGCTCAAATCGATCATCTGGCACCAGTTGGAGGAGGGCGCACCGGTGGTCACCACCGGCATGGAGTTGCAGGGCTGCCTCGACTGGGAGCGTCGCTACCAGCACATGCGCATGCACACCTGCCTGCACCTGCTCTGCTCGATCATCGATGCGCCGGTCACCGGCTGCAGCATCGGTGCGGAGAAGGGCCGTCTGGACTTCGACCTGCCCGAGTCCACCCTCGACAAGGAGGTGATCACCCAGAGCCTCAACGAGCTGGTCAATGGCGCCCTGGACGTGCGCGTCCACATGCTGCCGTCCAGCGAGTACCAGACCGTGCTGGAGATGACCCGCACCCAGGCCGTGGCACCGCCGGTCATGCAGGGCATGGTGCGGGTGGTGGACATTCCCGGTGTCGACATCCAGCCCTGTGGCGGCACCCATGTGAAGAACACCGCCGAGGTCGGCCAGGTGGTCTGCGACAAGATCGAGAAGAAGAGCCGGCACAACCGGCGCGTCACCCTGCGCTTCGCGTGAAGCGCGATCGGCCCGGATGGACTCGGGCCAGCACCCGCCTCAGATCCACTGGTCGTTGCGCTTGCGCCTGACCCGCAGCAGCGTCGGCAGCGCCAGCCCGGCCAGCAGGCCGGCGCCGGCAATGCTGCCGCCGTAGATCATGTAGCGCATCAGCACCTGCTTGTTCTCATCTCCCAGCTGCGCCTGGGCCTCGCGCAGGTCCGAACGGGCCTGGCTCAGCTCGCTGTCCAGCGAGGCGCGGGCGGCCTGGAGTTCGTCGATCAACGCCTTGCGCGAGTCCAGCGTCTCCTGCATGCCTTGCACCCGCTGCTTCCAGGTGTCGTCGATGCCGGCCAGTTGCGTGCTCAACTCTGCCACCTCCTGTTCCAGTTGCGGCAGCCGCTCGGCCTGGCCGGGCACCTCCTGCAGGTCGCGGCTGGGAATCCACACGGCGCTGCCGTTCTCCCCGCGTACCTGGCTGTAGTCGCCCTGGGTCGAGAGCAGCTTCACCTTCTGACCCGAGGTCAGCGTACCGACGATGCGGTAGCCATCGGTAGGCCCGCTGCGGACGTAAGTGGTCAGGCTGTCGCTGATCCAGCGGACGTTGCCGGCTTTCTCCTCCTCGGCCAGGGCGGCGCTGCCAGCCAGCAGCAGGCCGGTGGCCAGGCTGGCGCCGAGCAGGCGCGGGGAGAGCAGGGAGTGGAAGGCGAACGGGGGACGGGGTCGGGACATGGCGCAATCTTCATAGGGTGATGGACGGGCCCGCCGGGCGGGCATGACGGAAGCCGGCTCCCTGTCGCGGGAGTGTCGCGCCCGGATGGCCCATGGCCATGCCGTCCACCCGGCGAGCCGACAGCGAACTGACAGCTCGTCACCCACCGGAGTTCACTCGTGGCCGGAAAGCGAGACGGGTGGCCCCGTCGTTCCAGCCCGGCCAGCGACTCAGTGAGTGGCCTGCACCACCCGGTAGTTCAGCAGCAGCGGCTCGTCCGCCAGCTCGATCTGCTGCACCGCACGGGGCAGGTCCTGCAGCACCGCCTGCCAGAAGGCGAGGGCGGTGGCATCGTCCTGGTAGAAACGCACCAGCCAATCGCGTTCCCCGCTGGTCAGCACCTGGGTGACCAGTGCGCGCCCCAGGCCCTGGCGCCGGTACTTCTTGAGGATGAACAGGTCCGCCAGCTCCAGCGCGTCCATTCCCGGCAGCTCGCTGGCTTCCACCAGCAGGAACCCGGCGATGAAGCCGTCCACCAGCAGCAGGTTGGCGCTCCAGTCGGGCTCCTGCCAGTAGCGCACCAGGTGCTCCTCATGCAGGTAGAAACGGCCGTCGGCCTCCACGTCCTCCTGCTCCCAGTCCGAGGACTCATAGGCATAGAACTGGTAGAGATTGCGGATCAGGTCGGCCTGGTCCGGGCCGGTCTGGACCAGCTCGACGACAGGAGCGGAGAAGGGAGGCAGGTCGCGCATCGGGCACTCGTGGCAGTGAAGGCGGGGTGCGTATTTTCGTCGCGGTCGGGCCGGCGGTAAACGCCCGAATCGCCGCAGGGCGCGGCGTCGGCCCTGGCAAAGCGCCGCGGCCCGCGCGCCAGAGCGCCGGCAAGTACTTGTAGGCCGCCCGCGCCAGTCGCATTCTTGCCAGCGGGCCCGCAGGGAAGGATGGGCCCCGCGCAGACATTGTCTCGTCCCATCCTGCGGATGAAGCTGGCGACACGCCGGTATCGTTCTACGCTTGCGGTGCCTCGTTCACCCTTTCTACAGCCAGGAAACAACCACAATGAGACGTTCCTTCGCGCCCATGCTCCTGACCCTCGCCGTATCCGGTGTGGCCCAGGCAGCGGATACGGTGAAGATCTACAACTGGACCGACTACATCGCCCCCGACACTGTCGCCAACTTCACCAAGGAGACCGGCATCAAGGCCGTCTACGACGTGTACGACAGCAACGAGACGCTCGACGGCAAGTTGATGACCGGCAAATCCGGCTACGACATCGTGGTGCCTTCCAACCACTTCATGGCCAAGCAGATCCAGGCCGGCGCCTTGAAGAAGCTGGACAAGTCCCAGCTACCCAACTGGAAGAACCTCAACCCGGTGCTGATGAAGGCGCTGGAAGTGAACGACCCGGGCAACGAGCACGGCTTCCCCTACATGTGGGGCAGCACCGGCATCGGCTACAACCCCGCCAAGGTCAAGGCCGTGCTGGGCGACAACGCCCCGCTGGACTCCTGGGACCTGATCTTCAAGCCCGAGTACATGGAGAAGCTCGCCAAGTGCGGCGTCGCCATCCTCGACAACGGCCCCGAGCTGCTGCCCATCACCCTCAACTACCTGGGCCTGCCGCACCACAGCCAGAAGGCTGATGATTACAAGACCGCCCAGGCTGCGCTGCTCAAAGTGCGCCCCTACGTGCGCTACTTCCACTCCTCCAAGTACGTGGGCGACCTGGCCAACGGCGAGATCTGCGTGGCCGTCGGTTTCTCCGGCGACATCCTCCAGGCCGCCACCCGCGCCAAGGAGGCCGGCAACGGCGTCGAGGTGAAGTACTCGATTCCCAAGGAAGGTTCGCCCATGTGGTTCGACATGGTGGCCATGCCTGCCGATGCTCCGAATGAGAAGGCCGGTTACGCCTTCATGAACTACCTGCTACGCCCCGAGGTGATCGCTGGCGTGAGCAACTACGTGAAGTACGCCAACGGCAACAGCGCCTCCGACGTCCAGGTGAACCCGGACATCAAGGCCGATCCGACCATCTACCCGCCGGAAGAGGTCATGGCCAAGCTGTTCGCCCTCGAAGCCGTGCCCATGAAGCTCGACCGCGTCCGTACCCGCGTGTGGAGCACGGTAAAGACCGGCAAGTAAGTCGCACCCGAACCCGAAACGCCCCGGCTTGCCGGGGCGTTTTTGTTGGGCCGGCCCGTTCTGCGGGCGTTGCTGTAGCTAGAGGCCAGCCTCGTACACCGCGCGGCCACCGAACCAGGTCTTCAGTACCCGGGTTTCGGCCAGGGCCTTGGCGTCCACGGTGAACACGTCGCGGTCGAGGAGGATGAAGTCGGCCTGCTTGCCGGCGGCCAGCGAGCCGATGCGTTGTTCCTGGCCGATGGCCCGGGCGGCGTTGAGGGTGTAGGCGTAGAACATCGTCTCCCGGTCCAGACGCTCGTCGGCATTGAGCACGCCTTTCTCTCCCTCGCGGGTCATGGCCTGGGCCATGGCGGCCCACGGGTTGGGCGAGGACACCGGCCAGTCGCTGGCGCCGGCGAGGGTTGCTCCCTGCTTCAACAGCGAATGGGCCGGGTACTGGTAGCGGAAGGCGAAGGCGCTGACGTAGGGCTTGACCATGTCCAGCGTGTAGTCGTCCCCGGCAGCCCAGAGCAGTTGCATCGAGGCGCTCACGTCGAGCGGCTTGAAGCGCGCGAACTCCTTGGGGTTCACCAGTTGCAGGTGGGTGATGGAGTGGGTGATGCCGCTCTGCCGGTCTCGGCGTGCCTGCGCGATGCCATTGAGCGCCTCGCGCACGGCCCGGTCACCGATGGCGTGGATGTGTACGAGCCAGCCGCGTGCATCCGCCGCACTGACCAGTTCGCCGAAGTGCGCCGGGTCGATCAGCAGTTCGCCCTGCTTGTGGCTGTTGCTGTACGGGTCGATCAGTGCCGCGCTCTGCGCCGGGTACTCCAGCACGCCGTCGGCGAAGATCTTGATCCCCGGCAGGCTCAGGTTGTCGATGCCCTGGAACTGCTGGCGCACCTTCTCCAGGGTGTCCAGGTCGGCGGGGCGGCTCTTCGGGTGGGCCACCAGCAGCGCGGCGACATGGGCGGTCAGCTCGCCCTTGTCCGCCAGGGCCTTGTACACCGGCAGCACGCCGACGGACTTCTCCGTGGGCTTCAGGGCGAACAGCGGCTCACCCGGTGCACCGTTGGCGGCCGGGTCCATCCAGGCGGTCACGCCCAGGCTGTTGAAGGTGTTCACGGCGTTTTCGCCCGCCCGCAGCAGGGTCGCGACCTCCAGCGGTGGCAGTACGGCGGCCACGCGGTCCCAGCCGGCATCCACCAGGAAGCCGTTGGGTGTGCCGTCCTTGCCCAGGCCGATGGTGCCGCGCTCGGCCTCGGGCAGGCTGGCCAGCAGCTTGGCGTCGATGCCGGCGCGCTGGCGCATGGCGGCGTTGGCCCAGGCGGTGTGGTGGTCGCTGCCGACGAAGACGATGGGCACCCCGGCCCATTCGCCCCGGTCGAAGCGCTGGCCCAACGCTTCGGCCTGAGCCCAGTAGGCCGAAGTCATCCCGCCCACGTAGAGCGCATCGCCCCGGCGTGCGGTGCCATCGTCACGCCAGGCCCGCAGGCGTTTCTCCAGCTCGTCCAGGCTCACCTGCTCATCGCCCATGTTGGCAGTGGACATCTCCAGACCGCCGAAGATGGCGTGGGCGTGGGTGTCGATCAGCCCCGGCATCAGCGCCTTGCCGCCCAGGTCGATGCGCTGGGTGCCGGCGTCCGCCAGGGCGCTGATTTCCGCATCGCTGCCCACCGCCAGCACCTTGCCGTCCGCCACGGCCAGGGCTTGAGCCATCGGCCGGGCCTTGTCGGCGGTGAAGACCTTGCCGTTGAGCAGCACCATGTCGGCGCCGGCCATGGCTTCCCACGAGGCAAAAGCCAGTGCCGTGGCCAGGAGTCGAGGAACGAAGTTTTTCACGGGAGCCCCCTTGTTTTTGTAGGTGTGGCGGCGAGACTAGCGGCTCGTTCCGCCGTGGATAACGGCGAGGTCACGCAAAACGCTTTTGCCCCGTTGGAAAAGTCCCATGGATAAGCTCGGTGCCATCACGATGTTCGTCGCCACTGCCGACCACGGCAGTTTCAGCCGGGCGGCCGAGCACCTGGGCAAGACCCCCTCGGCCCTGACCAAGGCTGTCAGCCACCTGGAGGCGGAGCTGGGCGCGCGCCTGTTCGAGCGCAGCACCCGGCGCATCGTCCTCACCGAGGCCGGGCGGCTCTACCTGGAAACGGCGCGGCAACTGCTGCAGCGCCTGCACGATGTCGGCGAAGAGATCGGTCAACTGCAGCACGGGCTCAAGGGCAGCCTGCGGATGACCGCACCACTGGCCTTCAGTCGCGCTTTCCTCGATGAAGTGTGCACCGGCTTCCTCGCCACCTACCCACAGATCACCCTGCGGGTGGACCTGACCGACACCTTCGTCGATCTGGTGGAGGCCGGCTACGACCTCGCCCTGCGTGAAGGCCCCTGCGACCTGCCGGGGCTCATCGCCCGCCCGGTCGGGCGCAACCGCATCGCCCTTTGCGCCAGCCCCGCCTACGTCGCCCGGCGCGGCCCCTTCAGCCTGGACGCCATCGACGCCCACGACTGGCTCAGCTACCGCCACCCGGCCCTGAGCCGGCAGTTCTGGTGGGTCGAGCGCGATGGCCAGCGCACCCGCCTGCTGCACCCGAGCGTGTCGCGGCTGGAGAGCGACAACTACGACCTGCTGCTGGCCAACGCCCTGGCAGGCATGGGAGTGATCCACGCGCCGCTGTGGAGCGCCGCTCCCTACCTGACCGACGGGCGCCTGGTGAACCTGCTGCCGGATCACGAGATCGACCCGGATGCCTTCGGCGATCGCATCCTCGCCGTCTACCCCAGCCACCGTCGGGCCACCGGCAAGGTGCTGGCCTTCATCGACTACCTGGCAGCCCACCTGCGTGACCGCGGGTTGGCCTGAGTCCTCCTTGACCCGGCTGCAACGCGACCCGTGAGTCAGTCCGGGGCGGCGCTTTTTTTCGGCCCGACCTGTGGCTAAGCTCGCTGTTCCGACACCACAGCCGAGTGTGAGTCCATGACGCAGCAATGGCCGGCCGCCGACATCGCGCGCCTGATCCTCGAAGGGTTCGACGACTACCGGGAGCACTTCCGCCAGATCACCGATGGCGCGCGCAGCCGCTTCGAGCAGGCCCAGTGGCAGGAGATCCAGGGCGCCGCCGCAGCGCGCATCGCCCTCTACGAAGACAAGGTCGGCGAAGTCAGCGAACGCCTGCGCAGCACCTTCGACGACGAGGTGCTGCTGGACGTGCAGCTCTGGCCGCTGGTCAAGAGCGCCTACATCAAGCAGATCGACCTGCGCCTGGACGACGAACTGGCCGAGACCTGGTTCAACTCCATCTTCTGCAGCCTCTTCAGCCACGACCTGATCAGCGACGGCTGCATGTTCATCCACACCACCCGGCCCTCCCTGCGCAGCCAGGAACGTGCCCCGCAGACCCGCAGCTACCACCCGCGCGGCGATCTGCGCGACGTGCTGCGCGAGGTCTTTGCCGACTACCGCTTCGATGTGCCCTTCGAGGACAAGGAGCGCGACCTCGACCGCCTGGTGGAGCAGTTGCGCGAAAGCCTGCCCGACTGGGTCATCAAGGACCCGGCGCTGTGCATCGAGCTGTTCTCCTCCACCCTCTACCGCAACAAGGGCGCCTACCTGGTGGGGCGCATCTACAACCGTGATGAGCAGTGGCCGCTGGTGGTGGCGCTGCTGCACCGCGAGGGGAGGGGCATCCAGGCCGATGCGCTGATCACCGACGAGGCGGAGGTGTCGATCATCTTCTCCTTCACCCGCTCCTACTTCATGGTGGACGTGGCCGTGCCGGCGGAGTTCGTCGGCTTCCTCAAGCGCATCCTGCCGGGCAAGCACATCGCCGAGCTGTACACCTCCATCGGCTTCTACAAGCACGGCAAGTCGGAGTTCTACCGCGCGCTGATCAACCACCTGGCCAACACCGACGACCGCTTCGTGATGGCGCCGGGTGTGCGTGGCATGGTCATGAGCGTGTTCACGCTGCCGGGCTTCAACACGGTGTTCAAGATCATCAAGGACCGCTTCGCCCACGCCAAGACGGTGGACCGCAACACCGTGATCGAGAAGTACCGGCTGGTGAAGAACGTCGACCGCGTCGGGCGCATGGCCGACACCCAGGAGTTCGCCGACTTCCGCTTCCCCCGCGCCAAGTTCGACCCGGACTGCCTTGCCGAACTGCTGGAGGTGGCGCCCTCCACCGTCGCGCTGGAAGGCGACACCGTGCTCATCCGCCACTGCTGGACCGAGCGCCGCATGACCCCGCTGAACATCTACCTGGAGAACGCCAGCGAACCCCAGGTGCTGGAAGCGCTGGACGACTACGGCCTGGCCATCAAGCAACTGGCCGCGGCCAACATCTTCCCCGGCGACATGCTGCTGAAGAACTTCGGCGTCACCCGTCACGGACGGGTGGTGTTCTACGACTACGACGAGATCGGCTACCTGACGGAGATGAACTTCCGTGTCATCCCGCCGCCGCGCTACCCCGAGGACGAGATGGCCGCCGAGCCCTGGTACTCCGTGGCTCCGAACGACGTCTTCCCCGAGGAGTTCCCGCGCTTCCTGTTCGCCGACATCGGCCAGCGGCGGCTGTTCAACAAGCTGCATGGCGAGCTGTATGACGCGGCGTACTGGAAGTCCCTGCAGGAGGCCATCCAGGCGGGCAAGGTGATCGACGTGTTCCCGTACCGGCGCAAGGGGCGGGATGACACGATCCAGTGATCTGCTGGGCGGCGGCAGTCGCTTAGCCAAGTTGATTGCCGCGTTTTGCTGACAGCCTTTGTTTCGCCTTGCCTGGCGAGTTTCTTTTTTCAGTCGCCAAAAAAGAAACCAAAAAGGCTCGCCCCTGCATGCGGGTTTGGCTGCGCCAAACTTCCCTCGCTTCATCATCGCGTCGGGGAACGTCGCGACAGGCCATCCATGGCCTGGCGCTCCTTTCGCGGCATCCATGCCGCTCAATCCCCTTTGCAATGACTCCGCTCGGCCTCCTGAAGGGGCAATTTTCCCCGCCCCACCCAATGTGAGCACCCAGCGCAATGCTAAGCGCAGCCACCACGGTGAAGGAGGTGTGCCACTTAGATGATGCAGGCGCTTACAAAAACGCCGCGATCAACGCGGCGTTCTTCATTCAGGCGGGGAGGGCAGGGCTCATTGCCAGAAGCGCTGTTGCTGCAGGCGGCTCCACCCGTTCATCAGCAGGCGATCCACGCTGGCGCTGGCGGCGATGCCGAAACGCTCCGGCAGGCTCTTCTTCTCCACGTAGCTGAGCAGGAACAGCTCCGAGTCGCGGGCGCGCTCGGCCAGGTACTCGTCGCTGGTGCGCAGGTCGTCCACCAGCGCCTTCTCGCGGGCGGCGGTGCCCAGCCAGACCTCGCCGGTCGCCACTTCCTCGATGGCCAGTTGCGGGCGGTACTGCGCCACGTAGTCCTTGAAGCGGTCGTGGATGCTCTCCAGGTCTTCCTGGAACTTCTCCCGGCCCTTCTCGGTGTTCTCGCCGAACACGGTGAGGGTGCGCTTGTACTCGCCGGCAGTGAGCACTTCGAAGTCCACGTCGTGCTTCTTCAGCAGGCGGTGCACGTTGGGCAACTGAGCTACCACGCCGATGGAGCCTACCAGCGCAAAGGGCGCCGCCAGGATACGGTCCCCCACGCAGGCCATCATGTAGCCGCCGCTGGCCGCCACCTTGTCCACGCACACCGTCAGCGGCACGCCGGCCTGGCGGATGCGCGCCAGTTGCGAGGCGGCCAGGCCGTAGCTGTGCACCATGCCGCCGCCGCTTTCCAGGCGCAGCACCACCTCGTCCTTGGGTGTGGCCAGGGTCAGCAGGGCGGTGATCTCGTGGCGCAGCTGGTCGGCGGCGGAGGCTTTGATGTCGCCGTCGAAGTCCAGCACGAACACCCGGGGCTTGGCCTCGGGGTTCTTGCGTGCGGCCTTCTCCGCCTTGGCTTCGGCCTTGCGTTTTGCCTTGAGCGCGTCCTTGTCCAGCAGGCTCTGCTCCAGGCGCTCGCGCAGGCCCTTATAGAAATCGTTGAGCTTGGTCACTTCCAGGCGGCCACCGCCACCACGACGGCCCCGGCCACGCAGCGCGGCTAGCATCACCAGAACGATCAGGATGGCCACCACCACGGTGACCGTCTTGGCGAGAAAGCCCGCGTAATCGGCTAGGAACTCCACATAACCCCCTTCAGGAATCGACACGCGCCCTGTCTGCGGGCGCGAAAACCGGCCAAGCATACCCGCCCCGCGCAGGGCTCCACCAGCAACGGAAAAACCCCGTCATAAACAGCGGGAATGCATTCAAACAAGCGTATGTTTTTTCGTTGACAGCCCCTGTGCTTCCCCATAACCTCGCGAAACTTTCAACGTCCCGGGACGGCAGCGTACGTGGGCAGCATCTACCTGATCCGACATGGCCAGGCCTCTTTCGGCGCCGATAACTACGACGTGCTTTCCAGCGTCGGAGTTCGCCAGGCCGAAGTCCTCGGCGAGCACTTCGCCCGCCTCGGCATGCGCCTGGATCGATGCGTCGCCGGCAGCCTCCAGCGCCAGCGCCACACCGCCGAATCCGCCCTGGAGCGCCTGCGGGCCGCCGGCCTGGCCGCGCCCGAGGTGGACGTCGACCCCGCCTTCAATGAATTCGATGCCGATGCGGTGATCCGCGCCCTGCTGCCCAGCGTGCTGGAGCAGGAGCCCGAGGCGCTGCACATCATGCGCAACGCCGCGCAGAACCGTGCCGAGTTCCAGCGGCTATTCTCCAGCCTGGTATTGCGCTGGGTGGCCGGCGACTACGACGCCCCGCAGTTGCAGAGCTGGGTCGATTTCGTCGACCAGGTGCGCGGCGGCCTGGAGCGGGTGCTGGAGCGCGCGGACAGCAAGCAGAACGTCGCCGTGTTCACCTCCGGCGGGACCATCACCGCGTTGCTTCATCTGGTGGCCGGCGTGCCGGCCGACCGGGCGTTCGAACTCAACTGGCAGATCGTCAATACTTCCCTCTCGCGCCTGAAGTTCCGGGGGCGGGATGTGGCGCTGGCTTCCTTCAACAGTCATGTGCACCTGGAGCTGTTGGGGGCGCCGGAACTCATCACCTACCGATGAGCCCGGCCCACCGGCCGCAAGGCCGTTATAAAACCTGAAAAACAAAGGATCGAACCATGACCACCGTTGCTGACATCGTCAAAAACATGCAGTCCAAGTTCAACGCCGGTGCTGCCGCTGGCCTGGACCTGGTATTCCAGTTCAACATCGAAGACGGCGACAACCACTACCTGGTCGTCAAGGACGGCACCTGCGACGTACAGCAGGGCGATGCCCCGAACCCCAACGTCACCCTGATCATGAGCACCGAGACCCTGGTCGGCATCATGACCGGTGAAACCGACGGCATGCAGGCCTTCATGGGCGGCAAGCTGCGCGCCGAAGGCGACATGATGCTCGCCATGAAGCTCGGCGAGCTGTTCCCGGTCTGATCGGCGAGGCCGAACCGGAAACACCTGAAACCGGAGTCCCTGGACTCCGGTTTTTTTTCGCCCGGAAGGCTCTGCACCGGGCCAATCAGGCAGCCTGATCGAGTGGCAACACGCCTGCCTATAACGGTTGTTCGTGCTTGAGGCGCCCCCTCGGCGGCATTAGGCTTGCGAATAATCATGGGTCCTAATCATAAGTAGAAGGGATAAGCATGACGCTTACAGATCAGTCCACCCGCATCCGCGACGGCGAAGAGCTTGATGCCGCGGCCATCGACCCGTATCTCAAGGCGCATATCCCCGGGCTCAGCGGCACCCCGCGCATCAGCCAGTTCCCCGGCGGCGCCTCGAACCTGACCTACCTGCTGGAGTACCCCGAACAGGAATTCGTCCTGCGTCGCCCGCCGTTCGGGCACAAGGCCAAGTCCGCCCATGACATGGGCCGCGAATTCCGCATCCTCAACCAGCTCAATGCCGGCTTCCCGTACTGCCCGAAGGCCTACGTGCACTGCACCGACGATTCGGTGATCGGCGCCGAGTTCTACGTCATGGAGCGGGTCAAGGGCGTGATCCTGCGGGCGGATGCGCCGGCCGAGCTGGGCCTGGACGAAACCCGTGCCCGCGCCCTGTGCAAGACCTTCATCGACCGTTTCGTCGAACTGCACAACGTCGACTACAACGCCTGCGGCCTGGGCGACCTCGGCAAGCCCGACGGCTACGTGCGCCGCCAGATCGAAGGCTGGAGCGACCGCTACGAGAAGGCCATGACGCCCGACGCACCGACCTGGGAAGCGGTTCGCGCCTGGCTCAAGGACAAGATGCCCGCTGACCACGGCAAGCCCGGCATCGTCCACAACGACTACCGCTTCGACAACGTCATCCTCGACCCCAGCGACCCGCTGAAGATCATCGGCGTGCTGGACTGGGAGCTGACCACCATCGGCGACCCGCTGATGGACCTGGGCAACACCCTGGCCTACTGGATCGAAGCCAAGGACCCGGCCCCGGTGCAGCTCATGCGCCGCCAGCCCAGCCACCTGCCGGGCATGCTCACCCGCCGCGAGTTCGCCGACTACTACGCCGAGCGCGCCGGCCTGCCGCCCATCGACAACCTGGACTTCTACTACACCTACGGCCTGTTCCGCCTGGCCGGCATCGTCCAGCAGATCTACTACCGCTTCTTCCACGGCCAGACCCAGGACAAGCGCTTCGCCCAGTTCATCCACATGAACAAGCTGCTGGAGCAGATGAGCCTCCAGGTGATCGGCCAATCCCGGCTGTAACCGGACCACTACAAGGGGAACCCCATGTCCAAGACCCAACTGTTCGACCTCGACGGCAAGATCGCCTTCGTTTCCGGCGCCAGCCGCGGCATCGGCGAAGCCATCGCCAAGCTGCTGGCCCAGCAGGGCGCCCACGTGATCGTCTCCAGCCGCAAGATCGACGGCTGCCAGGCCGTGGCCGATGCCATCGTCGCCGAAGGTGGCAAGGCCACCGCCATGGCCTGCCACATCGGCGAAATGGAGCAGATCCAGAACGTCTTCGCGCAGATCCGCGAGCAGTTCGGTCGCCTGGACATCCTCGTCAACAACGCCGCCACCAACCCGCAGTTCTGCAACGTCCTGGACACCGACCTGTCGGCCTTCCAGAAGACCGTCGACGTCAACATCCGCGGCTACTACTTCATGTCCATCGAAGGCGGCAAGCTGATGAAGCAGAACGGCGGCGGCAGCATCATCAACGTCGCCTCCATCAACGGCGTGTCTCCCGGCGAGTTCCAGGGCATCTACTCCGTCACCAAGGCCGCCGTCATCAGCATGACCAAGGTGTTCGCCAAGGAATGCGCCCAGTACGGCATCCGCTGCAACGCCCTGCTGCCGGGCCTGACCGACACCAAGTTCGCCTCGGCGCTGACCAAGAACGACGCCATCCTCAACGTCGCCCTGCAGCGCATCCCGCTCAAGCGCGTGGCCGACCCGAGCGAAATGGCCGGCGCCGTGCTCTACCTCGCCAGCGCAGCCTCCAGCTACACCACCGGCGTGGCCCTGAACGTGGACGGCGGCTTCCTGTCCTGAGCCCCGCTCGGTCCGCCAGAAGAGGGAGCCGCCAGGCTCCCTTTTTCGTGGCCAGCCCTTTGACTTGCCCGGCGAAAACACATATAGAACAGCGCCAGCCCATCTGGAATGCCTGCATGCTGTACGCCCACCCGTCCCGCGAAAGCTGATGCCATGGCCGAGACCCTCTTCTCCCGCGCCAGTTGGCTCAACTCCCTGCACATGTCCACCCTCACCGTCGCCTGCATGGCCGAGCGCGGCGTGGCGGCCGATGCCGTGCTGGAGGGCAGCGGCATCACCGTCGACGACCTGCGCGACCTGCGGCGGCTGATCAACCCCGGGCAGGAGCAACAGGTCTTCGCCAACGCCGTGCGCCTGGCCGGCTCGCCCGCCCTCGGGCTGGAGCTGGGGCAGCGCACCCGCATCTCCGCCTATGGCCTGCTGGGTTACGCGCTGCTCTCCGCACCGACCCTCGGCGACGCCCTGCGCATCGGCCTCGGTTACCCCGTGCTGCTCGGCACCTATTTCCACCTGCGCCTGGAGCGTGAAGGCGAGCTGGCCTGGCTGCTGGCCAGCGGCTACGGCGAAGACGAGGCCCTGCGCCCATTCAACACCGAGCTGTGCCTGGGCTCGTTGCGGATCATCTGCGCCGACCTGCCCGGTCAGCCGCTGCCCGTGTCCGCCCTGGAGCTGGACTACCCCGAACCGGCTGGAGCCGCGCCCTATTACCGCCGCGTATTCGAGCGCGCCCCGCGCTTCGCCCGTGGCCGCAGCGGGTTCGGCTTCCCCGCCGCCTGGCTCGACCGGCCGCTGCCCCTGGCCGACCCGGTCACCCACAGCGAAATGCTCGAACAGTGTCGCCGGCAGAACGCCGAATTCGCCGCCCGCCGCGCCTGGCTGGAGCGGGTGCGCGACCTCCTGGCCCAGCGCCTCGCCACCCCGCCCGGGCTCGACGAACTCGCCCGCGCCATGAACACCTCCACCCGCAGCCTGCGCCGCCACCTCGCCCAGCAGCAGACCAGCTACCAGCAACTGCTCGATGAATTGCGCTTCGAACGGGCCAAGGCCCTGTTGCGCGAAGGCGACTTGCCCATCTACCGCATCGCCGAAATCCTCGGCTTCAGCGAAACCGCCAGCCTCCGCCACGCCTTCCAGCGCTGGAGCGGCCAGCCACCCAGCCACTTCCGAGGCTGACGACTCACGACCCGGCCGGCGGTGGGGCTACGACGGCAACCGTAGGATGGGCTGAGCTGTGCGAAGCCCATCATTGGCCGTGCGACGC
>NZ_LXJQ01000042.1:0-56727 GCF_001728925.1 Pseudomonas sp. 1D4 | reverse complement strand
CCCGCCAGTCGCACTCGCGGCCTACTTCAGCTCGCTGGAGCTCTTGCCCAGCAGGCGCCGGGCCACGATCAGCAACTGGATCTGCTGGGTGCCTTCGAAGATGTCGAGGATCTTCGAGTCCCGTGCCCATTTCTCCAGCAGTTCGTCTTCCCCGTAGCCCAGCGCGCCACACAGCTCGACGCACTTGAGGGTGACCTCGTTGGCCACGCGCCCGGCCTTGGCCTTGGCGATGGAGGCTTCCTTGGAGTTGGGCAGCTTGTTGTCGGCCATCCAGGCGGCCTTGAGGGTCAGCAGCCGCGCCGCTTCCCACTCGGCCTCCAGGCGATAGAGGGTGGCTTCGGCGTGACTCACACTGAGCAGCGGCTTGCGGTAGTCGAAGCTGCAGCCGGCCTTCTTCAGCAGCTCGCGGGTCCGGTCCAGCGCGGCCTTGGCGACGCCGATGGCCATGCCGGCCACCAGGGGGCGGGTGTTGTCGAAGGTCTCCATCACCCCGGCAAAGCCCTTCTGCACGTCGATCTCGGGGTTGCCCAGCAGGTTGGCCGCCGGCACGCGGCAGTCGTTGAAGCTGATGGAGGCGGTGTCGGAGGCCTTGATGCCGAGCTTTTTCTCCAGGCGGGTGACGGTCATGCCGGGCGTGCCCTTCTCCACCACGAAGGACTTGATTGCGGCGCGGCCGAGGCTCCTGTCCAGGGTGGCCCAGACCACCACCGCATCGGCGCGCTCGCCGGAGGTGACGTAGATCTTCTCGCCGTTGAGCACGTAGTGGTCACCGTCCTTCACCGCCGTGGTGCGGATGGCGGCGGAGTCCGAGCCGCAGCCCGGTTCGGTGATGGCCATGGCCGCCCAGGTGCTGCCGAAGCGCTTGAGCTGTTCCTCGTTGGCGACGGCGGCGATGGCGGCGTTGCCCAGGCCCTGGCGGGGCATGCCCAGCAGCAGGCCGACATCGCCCCAGCACAGTTCGATGACGCCCAGCAGGGCCGAGAGGTTGCCGCCGTTGCGCACGCCCTCCTCCACCTGGCCACTGCCGCGCTTGCTGGCGGAGGTGGCGCCGACGGCGTCGGGCGAGCCGGCGTTCATGCCGTCCAGCAGGGCGGCCAGCAGGTCCAGCTCTTTGGGGTAGGCATGCTCGGCCTTGTCGTACTTGCGGGAGATGGGGCGGAAGTAGTTCGCCGCCACCTGGTGGGCCTGGTTGGCCAGGCCACGGAATTTCTTCGGGGTTTCCAGGTTCATCACAAAGTCCTCAGGACCGGATTTCGATCGTGCGAGCTAGACGCGCAGCCGATCGAAACCGGTTCTCACAGGTGCAGGCCGCCGGCCAAGAGGGCCACGGCACGCAGGTCGCGGTACCAGCGCTCGGCCGGATGTTCCTTGGTGAAGCCGTGGCCACCGAGCAGTTGCACGGCGTCGGTGCCGATCTTCATGGCCTTCTCGGCGCACAGCAGGCGCGCCAGGTAGGCCTCGCGACGGAACTCCTCGCCGCGCTCGGCACGGGCGCAGGCCCGCCAGACCATCAGGCGCATGGCATCCAGCTCGATGCCGATGTCGGCCACCATGAAGGCCACGCCCTGGCGGTGGCTGATGGGTTCGCCGAAGGCGACGCGCTCGTTGCAGTAGGTCACCACGTAGTCCAGCGCGGCCTGGGCGGTGCCCACGGCGAGGGCGCACCAGGCCAGGGTGGTGTAGGCGAGGAAGCGCTCCAGATCGAAGGCACTGCCGGCCAGGCGGTCCTCCATCGGCACCCGCACGCCCTTCAGGCTCAGCCGGGCGGTGGCGCAGGCCTTGAGGCCCATGGCCGGTTCGGGGCGCAGGTTCAGGCCCTTGGCACCAACATCCACACGGAACAGTGCCGGGCCGTCGGCCGTCTGGGCGGCGACCAGGATGGCGCTGGCGTTGAGGCCTTCGAGCACCAGGCATTTCTCGCCGTCGAGCTGGTAGTGACGCCCCTTGCGCTTGGCCCGGGTGGCCAGGCGCAGCGGGTCGACCAGCAGGCCCGGCTCGCTGACGGCGATGGCCATGGCCGGCGGGCGCGCGGCCCCGACGAAGGCTGGCAGCCAGCGGGCCTGCTGCTCCTGGGAGGCCCAGCGGCGGATGCAGTTGGCCACCGACAGCGGCACCAGCAGCGAGGCAGCCAGGGACAGGTCGCCCCCGCCGAGGGCTTCGGCGATCAGGGCGTTGGTGACGACGGTACGCTCGCCGGCCATGCCGCCCAGCGCTTCACTGACGCCGTAGTGGGCCAGGCCCAGCTCCAGGGCCTGGTTGATCAGCCCGGCGGAGACGCAACCCTGGGCATCCGCCGCTTCCGCAGCCGGTCGCAGGACCTCGCTGGCGAAGGCGCCGAGCATGTCCACGAGCATCTGCTGCTCGTCGCTGAGGGACAGGTCGAAGAGGCCGTCCGGGTCCGCCGGGCGCGGGGCCTTGGCAGACTTGGCGGGCTTGGCCGCCATCCGGAAGCCGGCACGGCTGCCGGTGTACAGGAGGCGTTCGAAGGGTTTGCGCAGCTTGAACCGGTCCGGCCAGTCGGCCTGGGCCACGCGGTTCAGCACGGACAGGGCACGGCCCTGCACATCGGTACTCATGGCATCGCTCCACGCGGGGTGAGGATGCCGGGATGATGCGCGCGCCAACCAGAGGCGCCTATGACCGGGCCGACGTGCCGCTGTGGCGCCTCGGCCAGTGAGAGCCCTGTTCAGGGTCTGCTGCGCGTCGGCCCTGCCGGACCGTGGGAAAGCTCAGCGAATCAGCGGCTGCGGATCTTCTCGACGATGGCGGTGGTGGAGCTGTTCTCCACCAGGCCGAGCACCCGCACTTCGCCGCCGTAGGCGCGGACCAGATCGGCACCGACCACCTGCTCGACGCCGTAGTCGCCACCCTTGACCAGGATGTCCGGCTTGACCTCGCCCAGCAGGCGCTCGGGGGTGTCTTCGCTGAAGCTCACCACCCAGTCCACGGCGCCGAGACCGGCAAGCACGGCCATGCGCCGGTCCACCGAGTTGATCGGCCGGCCGGGGCCCTTGAGGCGGCTGACGGAGGCGTCGTCGTTGATCGCCACCACCAGGCGATCGCCCTGGGCGCGGGCCTGCTCCAGGTAGGTCACGTGGCCGGCGTGAAGGATGTCGAAGCAGCCGTTGGTGAAGACGATCTTCTCGCCGTGGGCGCGGGCGTCTTCGATGGCCAGCAGCAGTTGCTCCAGGCTCAGCACGCCGCGCTCGGAGCCCTGCTCGCGCTGCACCGCGCGGCGCAGCTCGGGGGCGCTGATGGCGGCAGTGCCCAGCTTGCCGACCACGATGCCGGCGGCCAGGTTGGCCAGGGCGACGGCCTGGGGCAGCTCTTCGCCGGCAGCCAGGCTGGCGGCCAGGGTGGAGATGACGGTGTCGCCGGCGCCGGTGACGTCGAACACTTCGCGGGCACGGGCCGGCAGGTGCAGGGCCGGGTGGCCGGGGCGCAGCAGGGTCATGCCGTGTTCGCCACGGGTCACCAGCAAGGCGCCGAGGTCCAGCTCCTGCATGAGCCGGGCACCCTTGGCGACCAGCTCGGCCTCGTCGGCGCAGCGACCGACGATGGTTTCGAATTCATTGAGGTTGGGGGTGATCAGGCTGGCGCCCCGGTAGATGCCGAAGTCCTTGCCCTTGGGGTCGGCGAGCACCGGGATGCCGTGGCGACGGGCCGCCTGGATCAGCGCCTGGTGGTTCTTCAGGGCGCCCTTGCCGTAGTCGGAGAGCACCAGCACCTTGACGCCGGTGAGCAGGCGTTCGACCTCGGTAGCCAGGGCGTCGGCGTCGGTGTCGAAGGGCTCTTCAAAGTCCATGCGCAGCAGTTGCTGGTGGCGGCTCATGACCCGCAGCTTGACGATGGTGGGCTGCCCGACGATGCGCTGGAAGCGGGCATCCACGCCGGCGGCGCCGAGGCTGGCAAGCAGGCTCTCGGCGGCTTCGTCCTCACCGGTGACGCCAACCAGGGCCGCCGGTGCGCCCAGGGCGGCGATGTTCAGCGCCACGTTGGCGGCGCCGCCCGGACGGTCTTCGATCTGGTCCACACGTACCACCGGAACCGGCGCTTCGGGGGAGATGCGCGAGGTGCCGCCATGCCAGTAACGGTCGAGCATGACATCGCCCACCACCAGAACGGGGGCCAGATCGAAATGGGGCATGGTGAGGTTCATGAAGACTCCAGGGCATGGAAAAACGGCGCGGATCATACCATAGCAGCCGATCCGCCCCGCCGAAGGTGGCCGTCAATCGGAAAGCCGGCGGACCCAGAACAGCTCGTGGCGACGCACGGCCTTGCGGAAGAATTCGTCCTCGCCGGTGGCCGGCCAGCGGCGCCCGGCGAGGCAGCGCTGGATCAGCCGGCGCAGGCGCTTCTTGATGGGCAGAGGCCCCTGCAGGTCATGCTGCATGGCCAGGGCCTGGGCCTTGTCACGTTGCTGCGCGGCATCCAGGCAGATACTCCACAGCGGGTCGGCCGGAAGCGGCTCGATGGCTGGCGGCAACGCGATGCCCTGGCCGGCGGGGCCCATGGGCCAGCGGTCGTTGTCGTGCAGGTGGTTGGCGTAGAGCAGCAGGCTGGCGGGCTGCCAGTCGGCTTGCTGGATGGCCGCGAGCAGCGCCTGGGTCGCGGCGACGTGGTCGCTGTGGGGGTCCAGCTCGGGATGGGGCGTGACCACCACCTCGGGGCGGAAATGCTCCAGCAGGCGCGCCAGGTCGGCCACCAGATTGGTCCAACTGGGCACGCCGTCGGCGTCACCGGGCAGCTCGATGGGGTTGTGCTGGCGCACGGTGCGGACGTCGGCATCGCCGGACACCTTCGAGCCGAGCCCTTGGTCGGGCGACCGGGCCATGGTCGGGAGCTGCAGGCAGTAATAGCCGAGCTGTACGCAATGGGATTGCGGGACGCCGCCCCAGAGCGGGATGGCCAGGCTGTCCCAACTGCGCAGGCGCCCCTTGAGGCGGGCGGCCTCGGCGGCATCCAGGCCAAGCCGCTGGTAGTGCTCGGCTTCGATCTCGCCCTGGGTGAGGGTGACGATGCTGGCCTCGGCGGCCTGGCTGTACAGCCCGAATGCGGCCAGTTCGGCGTCATCGGCGTGGGGTGCGATGACCATCACCCGCTGCTGGCGGAAGTCGGGCTGGGTGAGGGCGTAAAGAGTGGCTTCGGCCGCGATCCGGCAGAAGCGCCCACGAATGACGAGGGTGCCGGCCTGCAGCGCGACATGCTGGCCGGTCAGGTTGAGGTAGCGCCAGCCATCGACGCCGCGCTCGAAGTCCTGGCGGTCGTCGCCTACGCAGACCGCCGGGTCCAGCCAGCGGCCCAGCCAGGACGCGCGCAGGCGTACCCGCAGGATCAGCGTGTCCGCCTCGCCTGCGCCCTCGGGCAGGTGGACGCGGCCGCCGGCCAGGTCGAGCGGCCACTCGGGCGTGCCGGCCGGGAAGTCATAGCGGTAGTCATCGCTCGGGGCGTAGAACAGGTGGTCGGCAAACCAGGCCTCATGGGCGATCCAGCCCAGCACCAGGGCCAGCGGCACCAGCCACCAGGCCACGCCGATGCCCAGGGCCACCAGCAGGACAAGGGCCACCAGCAGCGCGATACGCTTCTGCCGGCGGTGGCGTTTCAGCAGTTGCTGCTTGCGTCCGCTCATGGGTTCACACCTGGTAGACGGGCACGCGGTGGCACCAGCGGTCCTTGTATTCGCGGTCGGCACGCCCGAAGGAGTAACGCAGCGGCTTGCCCAGGGCGCGGGCCTCGGCCCAGGCGGCCTGGGTGTTGACGAAGCTGAGGACGCTACCGGGGCTGAAAGCACGCTCCTGGGGATCGACACCGCCGTTGATGTATTCGAGGCTGACCCAGCGCGGGGCCTCGACCCGGTAGAGCACCTGGATGGCCACGGGGCGGTCTTCCAGGTAGATCAGCGAGCCGGTCATGAACTCGCGCATCAGGCCGAACACCTCGGCCAGGTGCGCCTTGCCGGTGGCGTCGAAGCCCCAGCGGCGGTGGAAGAGGTCGGCGTAGATGGCGGCCTGCTCCGCCGGTTCCAGCTCCAGCATGGGGCGGATCACGCCGCCCGCCTCTTCCAGCAGGCGCTGCTCGCGGCGCTGGTTGTAGCGGAACTTCTTGCTGTAGTCCTCTGGCTCGCGGGCCAGGGCCAGGCCCTCGGGCTGCTCGCGCAGGCCGGTGATGCCGCCGAGGTTGAGGGCCGAGACATAGCGGGCCCGATGACGCAGGGCCACGCCGGCCTGCTCGGCGATGGGCAGGATGATTTCGGCGTTACCCAGGTCGAACAGGCCGCGCTTGCCCTGCTGCTTGAGCACATCCTTGGACAGCGCCAGGTGTCGGCCCCAGGTGGGCAGTGCGGCGACCAGACGGCCGCTCTGGTTACAACCGAGGTAGCGCACGGGGATGCCGGCCAGGCCGGCGAGGCGCTCGACCACCTCGGGGTGGGTGGCGACGCTGCCGCCGAATTCATGCCAGGCACGGGCGTAGGTGGCGGCGTCGATGGGCTCCCAGCCCCGCTCACGCCAGGCGCGCAGGTAACTGAGCATCAGGTGTCCTGCTCCACCGCGTCCTTGCCGTCGTCCTCGAACTGCTTGGCGTGCAAACGGGCGTAGTAGCCGTTGAGGGCCAGCAGTTCACGGTGGGTGCCGCGCTCGACGATGCGGCCCTGGTCCATCACCAGGATCAGGTCGGCCTTCTCGATGGTGGAGAGGCGGTGGGCGATCACCAAGGTGGTGCGACCCTTCATCACTTCGTCCAGAGCAGCCTGGATGTGCCGCTCGGACTCGGTGTCCAGGGCGGAGGTGGCCTCGTCGAGGATCAGCAGCGGTGCGTTCTTCAGCAGGGCGCGGGCAATGGCCAGGCGCTGGCGCTGGCCGCCGGACAGCAGCACGCCGTTCTCGCCCACCAGGGTGTCGTAGCCCTGGGGCATCTTCTCGATGAATTCGGCGGCGAAGGCGGCTTCGGCGGCGGCCTTGACGTCTTCCAGCGGGGCGCCGGCGAGGTCGCCGTAGGCGATGTTGTTGGTGACCGTGTCGTTGAACAGGGTGACGTGCTGGGTGACCAGGGCAATGTGCCGGCGCAGGTTGCGCAGGCGGTAGTCCTCGATCTCGACGCCGTCCAGCAGGACCTCGCCGTTCTCGTGGTGGTAGAAGCGCGGGATGAGGTTCGCCAGGGTCGACTTGCCGCTGCCGGAGCGGCCCACCAGGGCCACCATCTGGCCGGGTTCGGCGACGAAGGAAATGTCTTCCAGGACGGGCTTTTCCGAGCCCGGATAAGTAAAGCTCAGTCCTTTGACTTCGAGCCGGCCACTCACCCGCTCAAGCTCCTGCTGGCCATTGTCCACTTCGGAGACTTCATCCAGTTGCTCGAAGATGCTCTCGGCACCAGCGACACCTTTCTGGATTGTGGAGCTGACCTCCGAGAGCTGCCGAATGGGCTTCGGCAGCAAGCCGGCAAGCGTGATGTACGCAACAAGGTCCCCTGCAGAGGAGTCACCACGCAACCAGAGCACGAGGAACATCAGGATCGCCATGGCGCTGTAGATCACCAATTGCAACGACGGGGTATAGACAGCCCCTGTACGCACCATCTTCAATTGCTTGCTCTTGTTTTCCTCGCTGGCCTCCAGAAACCGCTGCTTCTCGTAGTCCTCGCCGCCGAAGCTGCGAACCACGCGATAACCCTGAATGGCCTCAGAAGTAACATGAGTGACATCACCCATGCTGGTCTGGATCTTCTTGCTCTGCTTGCGAAACTTTTTGCTGGTAGTGGTCACCATCAAACCGATCACCGGCAGGATCGCAACCATCACAAGCGTCAGTTTCCAATTCATCCAGAGTAACGTCGCGAAGAGGAATACCACCGTCATTCCCTCACGAACGACCACCTTGATCGCATCGGTGGCTGCACCGGTAACCATGGTCACGTTGTAGGTGATACGGGAAATCAAGTGGCCCGAATTGTGATTGTCAAAGTAGCGATTAGGCAGGGTCAGCAGGTTGTTGAACAGGGCAACACGCAGATCCTGCACCAGCCCCATCGACACCTTGGCGAGGTAGTAGTTGCCAAGGAACGACCCAATGCCCTGCCACAGTGCAATGAGCACAATCAGCAGCGGCACGGCCTGCAGCAGCTTCAGATGTGCCAGCCATGGAATGTACTCCAACATCCAGGGCACACCGGCGAACAGGCTGGCATCCGGGTTGGACAGGCCATCAACGAAGTACTTCAGGATGTAACCCAGCATTGGCTGAGTAGACGCGAAGATCAGGAACCCGACGATGCTGATGCAGAAGAGCCCCCAATAGGGGAGCACATAACGCAGCAATCGAAGATACACCGTCAAACTTGACTGCTGTTTGGAATTGGCCATCCGGCTCGCCTCTTGCACTGGCTGTATTGAGCAAAGCGCAAATTGTACCAGCGCGACCTCTCGGAGCGCGCCAGTACCGTGTGAGGTTTTCATGCTAGTCGGGAGATGCGCTATGCATCGCTCGGCGCGGGCAGGGGCTTGGGGCTTGAGCGCCTGACCGCGAGCGCAAGGGAAAGCCCAATGGGCAGCCAGGTAACAAACCACTCTGCCCGAGGGCTTCCCCACAGACTGGCCGCATCGAACTGCGATGCTACGAATGAAACCAGCAGGGTACTCAGCACCAGGCGGCCATCGCGGGACTCACGCTCAGTCCAGGCAAGCCGGAACGCGATCAACCACAGACCTGACCAGAGCAGCAGCCCCGGAAGCCCAAGCAAGATCGCCGAATGTGTAAACGCATTGTGGGAGTGATCAAAACCGTCAGGGTAATTCGGGGTCACCACTCGATAATCTGCCCCGATCCCCTGCCCCAACCAGGGATGCTGCATGATCATTTCAACACTGGCGACGAAAATATCAGGTCGATAGGAGAGCCCGCGCTCCAGTATCAGAGGCAAGAACATGGCACATCCCACGATTGCGATGGCGCATGTAGAAATCGATACAAGCCAGACAAAACGCCCGCGCGACCACAGAGGCATGGTGAGTGCTGCGCAACCAAGCGCCAGCATGGCCCCGCGACTTTGTCCCAATACTACAAACAGCAGCAGCGCAACCATCAGTAGGCCCCAGAGCAGACGCCGCCCGATGGTTCTCGGGAAAAACTGAAGCCCCCATATTGCTGCCAATGCCATTACGTACGCACCGAGGATGGGATGGCCGGCTTCCCCAACGCCCAAAAGCCGAGTACTCAATGGATTCGTGTCGTGCACATAGAACAGGTAGAAACTCAACGGACAGGACAGGGCCAATGAAACGAAGGCAAAACACAGCCCGTTCCACAGCAACGCCTGGCGCTCCAAAGCCAACAACAGAAAGCCCAAAAGGAAAAGACTGACGTAAAGGACACGTTTGACTTCTTTGAAAGGCGACTCAGCACCGGTCCATATCGCGCTGAATGCAGCCCAGATCAAAAAAGCCAGCAGCAAGCCAAGAAAAGCTCGGTTGGTCTGCCATACTGCAAAAAGATGTTCTCGCAGCAACACCGCAGCAACGAGGGCCGGAACCCACAATAAGGCTACCAGGCCTTGCTGATAGAGCTTGTTGTCGGGAGCCCATGCGATGCCCGCTAAAAACCAGAAATACCCCACACACAGAACACTTATCACACCAGCACTACGAACACTTGACATCATTTCTCCATCCGCTGGGTGATTCAGGAACAGGACAACGGAGTGGTATTCTCCGTGCCACCAAAACAACAGCACGTGCCTCATGACTCACGCTTCGCAACTGATCTATCTGGCTTTTGGTGAAACCACCTACCAACGCGAGGCTGTATTCAGCATCAGCAGCGGCTTGGCGCATTTGGGCAGCGACGCTCGCAGCTCAGCCTTCGGTATTCGCATCTTCACCGACAGCCCTGATTACTATGACAAGCTGCCTGTCGAAATAAATGCCATTGATCCCACGTGGGCCGGTCCGCATCGGTATCACTTCAGAATCAAGCATGCCGCATTGCTAGAAACACTAAAGAGCTGTGAAAAAGCGATACTCATTGATACGGACACATTTTTTCGCCAATCGCCGGAGGCACTGTTCCATAGGGTCACTCCAGGCAGCCTCCTCTGCAATGCCATTGGCCGGCCGCTGGGTCCAGCGCCGGCGCTCCCAAACGAAATGCTCGCGCGTCTAGCACGGGACAATCTCCCGTTGGCCGACTTGCGTCAGACTAACTCCGGGGTAATAGGCCTTGCGCATGAGGACCAGAAACTTCTGGAGCGCTCTATCGCATGGATGGATGAGCTACGCCCTATGGCGCCAGAGCTTTACACACTTGAGGAGCTAAGTCTTGCCCTGGCCGCACACGGCACACTGGAGCTTCGCTCCTGTACGGACGTGATCCACCATTACTGGAGCCGCAAAACGCACTTTCGCGCCAAAGTTGAGGCTTGGTTCAGAAAACACCATCATGCCCCGCTCAGCGAGGAGGCAATGCGCGACGCCTTGCTGCTGAATGACCGCCTGCCACGCCCGCCACACCCCAACCGAGGCTGGCAAAAACTGCTCACCAGCCTGACTCCCCCGGCACAAAGGCAGTTTTTTCGGGAGTTGCTCTATGGCTGCCATACCTATGCCAACGAGTTCGATCGCGCGTGCGCCAGCAGTTGGTGGGACAAGGCAATCATCAACGCTCAGAAGCGCCACGGCCTCTGCCTTGCTCCTGAGGAGGTGGAGCACTACCTCAACAACCCAATCCTGAAAATGCTTGCCGGCGACCACTATCAGGAGATGCGCTCACATATAATGGCGAATTTTAGGGCCAAACGAGTGCCTGATTGATTCATGCCGATTACCAAAGCACTGTCCGATGGCGAGCTTGCTGCCTTGACCACCGGCGCACAGATACTGGAAGAGGACAGCCTGGGGCCAAAAGTCTACAGGCTGGCTGACGGGAATTTTCTCAAGCTGTTCCGGCGCAAGAGACTGCTCTCCTCTGCTCTCCTCTATCCTTATTCGACCCGTTTTTGGGAAAATGCCGAACACCTAAAGAGACTGGGCATTCCAACGCTGACCCCTCTGCATCTCTACCAGTTGAAAGAGGCTTCTTTAAGTGCTGTGCTGTATCGCCCCCTACAGGGGAAAACACTGAAGGACCTCTATCTGGAGAGTCCGGACACCTTCCCCGAATATGTGCCCAAGCTCATAGGGTTTATTCGTGCGCTTCACCGCAATGGCATCTATTTCCGTTCGCTGCACCTGGGAAACATCGTATTGACTCCGCAAGGAGCGCTAGGGCTGATCGATATCGCTGACTTGAGCTTCCAGAGACGTCCCCTTTCCAGAGCCAAGGCAAAACGTAATCTCGCACACTTTTCCAGGCCACTAGAAAGCATGGGGATTGCAGGGCAATTCCCACTCGCCTCGATTACTTCCGCCATACTGAAAGACTAGGCAAAACGCATTAACGCGCGGTAAAGATCCAGAAAACTCAACCAGGCGTGCTCGGGATCCATACCACTCCACTGCTCCTCGGCAAGTCTATTCAGATCAGCACGCAGACAGTGGCTCAAGGCCGCTTCCCAATCTGCCTTCTCGGCCGATGAGACCAGGCCGTACTCTCCTCTCAACTGCTCGCGAAACACAGGCAAATGAGTTGCGAGGACAGGGACACCAGCAATAACCGCCTCTGGCAGAACGAGCCCGAGCCCTTCTTCACGCGAAGGAATACAGAGCAAATCAAATGCCCGATAGAAGCAGGAAGCATTGGCAACATGCCCCAACAAGCGAACCTGCTGGCTTATGCCCATGCTCTTCGCCAGCGAGATCAAGCCTTCCCGCTCCGGCCCATCGCCAATCAGGACCAGGCAATCCTCGGGATGTGCCTTCAGCCATCCGCCAGCCGCCTCGATCAACAAGCCAAAACCCTTCTCACGAACCAGCCGGCCTACTCCTCCAATGACGTTGCCGGTCGCAACTGGCAAACCAAGCGCACTCCGCGCATCGCTCCTGCTTAGCAGCGAAGTGCGCACACGGGACGGATCAAGCGCGATGCGCCCTCCGACCACCGGACATCCAGTCTGACGCTCAAGATCGGCCGCCAGAGTTTTTGACACAGCAACCAGCTTCAGCCTGTCGGCCGGGAAGCGCCTGAGCAAATCAACATCAGCGGACTTCAGGCACTTATGGCCGTGAAACAGCACAATCGCTCGCGTATCCGTCAAACCATGTAGAAGCGGAAGAACATAGGCAGCAACGCCCATGCCGTCGAGCAATACCAGCCGGGGTTGTTGCCGAGAAATCCACCTGGCAAGGCGCCGACGATCAAACCAGCGCCGGCAGGCAGAAAACCCTCGCCCCTTGATACGCGTGGAGGACAGCCCAAGCGCTGAGACGCTCCCTACGTCAAGCAGCGGCGCAGCATCGCCACCTTGTAGCAGGAGCGTGTCGATCTGCGCTCCAGCCGGACTGAGGCGAAGAATATCGCGATGCACGTTGTGCACGGATACGAAGGCAGAACCGCCTTGCCACATGACATTAAGGATATCCATGGGGCTCCCCGCTGTGCTCAATAAATGCCTACCTTGCGCAATTGCGACTGCAACCAGGAAGGTTTCTGTGCACTGCGTAACGCCGGACGCATGGCATCGACGATCTTCGCGCCAATTCGATCAAACCCATACTCTGCTTCAGCCAAATGCCGCCCCTCATCAGCGATACGTTGCGCCAATTGAGGATCAGCCCTCAGCACCGCGAGCTTCTCACGCAACTCGTCGACGCCGCGATATAACACAAGGTTATGCATATCACGGAAGCCGAGGGCCGCGTTTTCCTCGTCGCCCTGATCATAGGCAAGCAAAACACAACCACAGGCCATAGCTTCGAAGTTCTTGATCATGTACTCGCCCATTCCCACATCGGCACTGACGAAGAAACGGATGCGGTTCAGGGTATCGCAGTACTCCTGCCCGGAATTGGTCTTTGTCACCAGCAGGTTTTCAACGCGCCCCAATTCTTCGAGCAACGCTTTGCGCCCGCTGTAAGCAACGCTTTTGGTGCTGCCGACGAATGCCAACTCAATATCACGCTCGCGCCCCTGATAGGAGAGCAGCGCCTGGTCATAACCCTTAGGAACGAAGCAGGCATCAAAACCTTCATCACACAGCTGGTGCGTGACCAGCGCACCGGAGCTGACGACTCGCACCCAGGGCATACGACGATAGTGCGCACTGAACGTCCCGGTATATTTGCAGGGAATGTAGTTCTGGTAGGCGTCGTGCTCGAGAATCACTAGATTGGGCACGCTACGAATGAATCGCCACTGCCGCATCTCTTTCTTGAAGCGCAGAAAGAAAAGAATACGGTCGTAGCGCGACAGATCTACGTGCTCGCTGAAGTAGCGTTTCAGATTGCCTTGCTCATCACTGCTAAGCCAGCGAATGTCACAGTTATCGCAAGATGCGGCGACGCCCTCATAGAGCCGGTCCAATATCGCTCGCTGCTCGGCCTGGACCAGAAAAAGCACGTTCAATGGCACACCTCGAAAACCTGACTGGAAATGCTTGCGAAGGCAGAAGGGATTACAACGCTGCCATAGCCCCTACCGGAATCCTGCACAACCTGATGCTAGATCTGCAACGATCAGAGCCTATGTTCCTGCCTCGCCAGCAACTCACGAAGACGCTGCCTATCCCTGTCACTCAGAACTTTGCTCCAGGGCTGCGCGTCGATGCTCTCTCCGGATGGAATGACCTTGCGCGTCAGTTCCTCCGCATAGGCGTAGGCACTCGCCTGCTCGTAAGGACCGCCATGCATCACGGCTGCGTAGTAAGCCAGCTTGGCTTGAGCTCGCAATTTCGATGGCAATGCAGCACTTCTCAAGCGGAACACCAAGCGGTGCCACCATGAAGGCCTGAGTTTGCTGCTGGGCAACTCCAGAACGGCACGGACACTATGGAAAGAGAAGGTTTCGCCATGGCGTTCAAAGAACGCCGCGACCATATGGCGCCAGTAGCTCTTGCCCGAGTAGTAATGCCTCACCACACCATGAGACTCAGCAGGCTGGCCAAGATGCCTAGCAGCCACACTTACAGCGAACTGCTCGACCGTATGGACCATAGGAGCCATGGGATGCAATACATCGATCAGTTCCAACGTCTCATCCATCAAGCGAGACGCCTCGATGTTAAACCCGAGAACACCCGAGTTGATCAGCAGCATGCTTTCATCAACCCCATATTGCTCGGCTAGATATGGCCCGACGACTTCGCGCAGAGAATCCCTATCACACTCACTCCATACTCCTTCGACTTCATCGACCAGCCAGGCAACGTTGGCCAGTCGATCGAACAGTTCTAGCGGTGAGTTCAAGAACAGCGTGTCGGTGTCTATGAATATGCTCTGCTCGGCGTACTGAAGCGCATCACGAATGGCAGCGGCCTTTCGTCTGTGCAAATACGCGGCGGTGCCCGTCCATGCAGCAAGGGTGTCTGCATCCAGCCCGACAACGTCAACGGGCCAATTGGCAAACTGCTCCGGCTCGTCCGTATACACCAGAATGCGCGGACACTGCCCCGCAGCATGATGCAGGGCGGACAGGATGCTGAACTTGGCCTCCTGGTGATACTCGGTTTTCCTGCCGTAGACCAGATAAACCAACTGCCTGGGCTCATGGGTTGGCATCATTCGCCCTCCACAGGCTGTTGAGTGACCAGAATCGCAGACGGGCGTACTCATCGGTAAATTGAGCTGATACTCGAGCGGGGCCGCCTTGCTTCAATTCATGACGTGCAACGGCCTGTAAACGCCTCGCAAGAACCACGGCATCGCCAAGAGGAAACAGTGCATCCGGCGTACCAAGCACCTCTGGCGCACCACCACAATCCGTCGCCAATGTAGGCACATCCGCCGCCATCGCTTCCAGCAAAACCATGCCAAATGGCTCGTGATCAGAGGTCAGAGCAAAGACATCGAAAGCCTTGAAATAGCGACGACCGTTGCTCACCTGACCGAGCAGTCGCACAGACTCGCTCACGCCCAGTTGCTCCGCCAATGCTTTCAGAGAGGCTTCAAGCCGGCCGCTCCCCATGATGGCCAGCAGGCTACCGGCTGGCAGTTGCGGCAACGCTTCGGCGAACCCGCGGATCAACGTGGCCTGGTCTTTGTCCGGATGCAGGCGCCCCACATTACCGACCACCCACGCATCCTGGGGCAGGCCAAGCATCTCGCGCGCCTCTTCGCGAGACTTGAGGTCAGCCTGGACCGCCTCGATATCGATCCGGTTGTAGAGGGTCTCGATCCGCTCGGCAGACCAGCGTGGCAGGCAACGACGCATGTCGTCACGCACCGCGTTGGACACCCCCAGCAACGCCAGGCGCTTGCGGAAGAAGTTGGCGAACACCCGGCGCGACAACCGCTGGTAGTCACCGAAAGCATGGTGCACGCCGATCACAGGCAGCGATGTGCCCAGCAAGGCGATGTAGATCGGCTTGAAACGGTGGGCGATGCAGAAACGGAAATCGCGACCCGCCACGATCTTGCGGATCGCGCGGATCGCTCCGAGCTTGAGCCCCCTCACGTCGCGACTGCTCTGACCGAGGAAGATCACTTCGTCGGAGGCCGATCCCTGCACCACCGCCTCACTCGGCTCGCCGGTGAGGTAGACGGTGGTCACTTTGTAAGGAGTGCCTTCGAACAGCACGGCGTACTGACGGGCGCAATCGAGAAAGGGCCCGTCATAGCCGTGGCAGAACTGCAGGACGCGCGGTTCAGAGCTGCTCATACCACTCGGCACCTTCCTTGACCACGAGGATGTCTTCCATGATCAGGTACTGCAGGTCCGACCCGTAGAACATGTTCAGAGCATCGGTCGGCGAGCAGATCATCGGCTCACCGCGACGGTTCAAGGAAGTGTTCAGCGATACACCGTTGCCGGTCAGCTTCTCCAGTTCGAGCATCAGGTCGTACCAGCGTGGATTGTGGCGACGCTCCAGCACCTGGGCACGGGACGTCCCGTCCTCGTGCACCACCTCGGAGACGCGCTCCTTCCACTCCTCGTTGACCTCGAAGGTGAAGGTCATGAAGGGGCTCGGGTGGTCTACCTTGAGCATCTTCGGTGCGACGGTATCGAGCATCGACGGGCAGAAGGGCCTCCAGCGCTCGCGGAACTTGATCTGCTCGTTGATGCGATCGGCGACGCCCGGAACACTCGGGCAACCGATGATGGAACGACCGCCCAGAGCACGCGGGCCGAACTCCATGCGCCCCTGGAACCAGGCCACCGGGTTACCGTCGACCATGATGCGGGCGATGCGCTCCGGGGTGTTCTCGATGCGCTTGAACACCGGCTTGTTCGGGTGCTTGGCGCAGGCGGCGATGATCTCCTCGTTGGAGTAGGACGGGCCGAGGTAGACGTGCTCCATCTTCTCCACCGGCACACCGCGCTTGTGGGAGACAAAAGCCGCAGCGCCCACGGCAGTGCCGGCGTCGCCGGAGGCCGGCTGCACGAACAGCTCCTTCACATCCGGGCGAGCGATGATCTTCTGGTTCAGCTTGACGTTGAGCGCACAGCCGCCAGCGAAAGCGATCTTGCCGGTCTCGCGGATGATGTCGCCCAGGTAGTAGTCCATCATCTCCAGCGCCAGCTTCTCGAACAGTGCCTGCATGCTGGCGGCGTAGTGGATGTAGGGGTCGTCGGCGATGTCGCCCTGGCGCTTCGGCCCGAGCCACTCGATCAGCTTGGGCGAGAAGTAGTAGCCCTTGCCGTTTTCCTTGTAGCGGCGGAAGCCGATGACGTTGGCGTAGTCGGTGTTGATCACCAGCTCGCCATTCTCGAACTTGGCCAGGCGGGAGAAATCGTACTTGGCCGCGTCACCATAGGGCGCCATGCCCATGACCTTGAACTCGCCGTCGAGCATCTCGAAGCCGAGGTACTCGGTGATCGCGCCATAGAGGCCACCCAGGGAGTCCGGGTCGTAGAACTCCTTGATCTTGTGGATCTTGCCGTTCTCGCCCCAACCGAAGAAGGTGGTGGCGTACTCGCCCTTGCCGTCGATCCCGAGGATCGCAGTCTTCTCCTTGAAGCCGGAGCAGTGGTAGGCGCTGGAGGCATGGGCCAGGTGATGCTCCACCGGTTCGATCTTCACCTTCTTGGCGTCGAAGCCCAGTTGCTCCAGACACCAGACGATCTTGTTGCGGTAGCGCTTGTAGCGGCGGTTGCCCATCAGGATCGCGTCCAGGGCACGGTCCGGTGCATACCAGTAGCGCTTGGCGTATTGCCAACGGGCCTTGCCGAAGAGACTGATGGGGGCGAAGGGGATGGCCACAACGTCCACGTCGGACGGCTTGATGCCCGCCTGCTCCAGGCAGAACTTGGCCGACTCGTAGGGCATGCGATTCTTCGCGTGCTTGTCGCGCACGAAGCGCTCTTCTTCGGCGGCCGCGATCAGCTTGCCGTCGATGTAGAGCGCGGCGGAAGGATCATGGCTGAGGGCGCCGGAAAGGCCGAGGATCGTCAGTGCCACAGTGTTAAGCCTCTATCAAAGCGGCCGGGCGTCGTGACGCCCGGCAAGTTGTCCAGTACACAGCCCCTCGGGGCTCATTCCCAACTTCAAGCCTCGGGCTTCAAGCTGGCCTTGGGTAAACGTTCATCCAGGTGGCGGTACAGCGCCGAATCCGCCGGCCAGTTGCGCAGGAAGCGCTCGCGATCCCGGGCATAGGCCCTGGCGAAGCTGCGCTCGCTGCCGTGTTGCCGGACCGCATCCAGGTCGATCAATGACCAATGCCCGTCCTGCCAGAACAGGTTGTGACCCTTCAGGTCGCCGTGGCTGATGCGCTCGCGGATCAGCGCGGCGAACAGGCGATCCAGGGCTTCCAGCTCGGCTTTCGGCGGCAGGCTATTGCCCGCACTATCCGCCTGGGCGTCTCGAAAACGGGCGATTATATCTTGACCTGGCAGATATTCGGTAATCAGGTACGCCCGCCCGCGCAGACCCAACCAGCGGTGCTCCACCACCGCCAGCGGGCGCGGCGTAGCTATGCCGAGAAACGCCAGGCGATGACCCTCGCGCCAGCTGTGCCAGGCACGGGACGGCCGCCAGAAGCGTTTTAGCCAGTGCAGCAGGTTCTTGATGTTGTAGCGCTTGACCAGCAGCGTCTCGCCGCCTTGCTCCACCCTTGCCACCGTTGCGGCGCCGCCGTCCTTGAAGCGATGACCGGCGGCGATGGCGGCATCCGGAGCGGCCAGCAGCGGCGCCACGCGCGCCTCGGCATCCCGACGAACGGCACGCAGGCCGAACAGCGAGCGCCGGACGCTGAACAGGCTGCATTCGCGACCGACCTTCTCGAGGAAATCACGCAGGCGCCAGCGGCGGACCCGGGCAATCTCCTTCTCCAGCATTTCCAGCGGCAAGGCGTGCTCGCCGTTGGCCAGCAGGTAATGCACCAGCAGCTCTTCCAGGTAAGGCGCAAGGGTGGCGGGCAACTGGGCGAAGAACACCCCGAGATTGGCGAGCACCTGCTCGCGGGGCAGGGGTTCGCCCTCGCAGACGGCACGCACGCCGCCGCCATCGATCAGCTTGAGCTGCCCGTCATGCCGGAGGACGTTGTCCAGGTGCAGGTCCTCTTGCACCAGGCCGCGAGCATGCAAGTGGGCGACCAGCTCCAGGGCTTCACCCACTACGCGCTGCTGGCCGTCGGAGAGCAACGGCTCGCCTTCGACCAGGCGCCACTCGTCCCACAGGCTGCTGGCGCCCTCGAGGAACTCGAACAACAGCCAGCCGCCCTGTCCGGAGGCCAGCCCGCTTTCCAGCAGGGTCGGCGTCGGCAGGCCCTGGCGCGCCATCAGCTCGGCGCCCTGGCGCTCGCGCTCGAAGTGGCGGGCTGCCTTGCCCCCCACCAGCAACTTGGCCAGCACCCGGCGCCCCTTCCACATCGCGGCACCTACATAGCGCTGGCCCGGCAACACACGCAGCAGGGTCTCCAGCTGCAGCAGTTCGCCGTTCAGCTCAAGCTGCAGCGGCAAGGCAGGGGAACGCCCCATGCCAGCGAGTTCTGCGAGCCTCATGCGCGGCTCTCCTTGTCACGCTGGCGCCGCATCAGGAGCTGTTCCCAATGCTCGGCATCGGCGCAGCTTCCCAGGTAGGCAACCAGGAAGCGCCGGATATCATCGGCGCTCCAGATACGCGCACGGCGCAACAGAGGCTCCAGGTCCTTGACCCGGTCGCGACGCCCGAACAGCAGTGGGCGCGTCTTCTCCAGATCGATCAGGCACGCTTCGTAACCAACGGCAGCAGGGCGCAGGAAGATGTGCTTGGGGTAGAAACAGCCGTGCATCTGCCCGGCTCCGTGAAGCTGCCGCGCCAAACGGCCGCAGGCGTCCAGCAGGGCATCGCGCTGGCCGAGTTCGACTGCAGACCATTGGTCCAGCCAGTGTTCAAGCTCATGCCAGCCATCCAGCGCGCGGGTCAACAGGATGGCGCGGTGCTCGCCCGAGCGGCGCCGCTCAGCGAAGAAGGCTGCCTGCAAGGCGGGAATTCCCAAGGCGGCGTAACGGCGGATATTGCGGAACTCCCGGGCGAAGGTCGGCTCGCCGAAGGGGTGTACCAGGCTGCGGGTCAGGTGATTGGACTGGCGCTTGAGGTAGTACGCCCGCTCACCCAGCTCCAGGCGAAACACGCTACTCCAGCCGCCGCGTTCGGTGTTGGGAAGGTCCACGGCTTCGAGCTTGAGCGCCCAAAGCGCATCGAAACCTGCAAGACCGCGCTGCTGAAGCAGATCACGGTCATCGTCGGCAAGGAAGTCCATCACTCCCTGCCCTCGAAAAAGGCCAGTACCTGCCTGACGCGGCGTTTATCAGCCACGCTTAGCTGCGACCGCCGTCGGTATTGCAGGAAGAAGCGCAAGCGCTGCGTGCGAGTCAGATGGTATTTGGCGACCTTGTCCAGACAGGCCAGGTCCTTGATGATCCGATAACGTAACAGTGGTCCCCACCAGAACCCGCCAGTCGGACAGTCGATGAAGAACAACTCTGCCTTGTCATTGACCAGCAAGTTCCTCCACTTCAGATCGTTGTGGGTGAAATGGTGGTCATGGAGCGCACGGGTACCCGCTGCCAATTGCCGACTGATTTGAGCGACCCATTGGGGGTCCTTCAGGCGCGAGTCTTCGCGCTCCACCATCTCAGCCATGTTGCAGGTGTTTACGATCTCCCGCGTCACAAGGGCACCACGGACGAATGCACCGGCACGCCGCTCGAGCCCATGAGCGACGATGGGGGCCGTGGGGATACCCCACTTGGCAAAAAGCTTGAGATTCTGCCACTCGGCCTTGACCCTAGGGCGCCCCAAGTAGCGGCGTAACCCCTTGCCTGCCTCCCAATATCGCTTGACGTAGTAGCGGACCCCCTCGATCTCCACCCGAATGACTTCAGAGAGTGGATCAGAGGTCAGCCGTTCTCCCTCCAGTTGGAATACCGCCTCCAGCGTGCCGAAGGCACTCAGCAACCTTTCGCTGACACCCTCATGCTTCCAGGCAGACATCGTTAACGCTTCTCCGACAATTGCATATCCCGCAGGATTCGCCCCAGCGGAATGAAGGGGCGCCAGATTGTTTTACCCATCCACTTGAAGGTGAACAGCGGACTGATGACACGACTGCATGGGTTGAATGCAGGCCGCCATGTGAAATCGGGGCGACGACGCGTGATTGTGAATGTCCTCAAACCCAGCAAGGAACCCAAGTGACCTCCACCTGAGTCATTGCTGATGACAACGGAGCACGTTCGCAGGTAGTCGATAAGTCCCTTCAGATCGGCGAAGGCATTCACGACGAAACCAGGATACTGGGCCTGGAGCGCCTCTTTCTCGACGGGGATACCTGCGAACTCGACATGCCACCCCCTTGCTACGAGGAGGCGGGCCAGCCGCCGGAACCCAGAGGTCGAGTAGTTCTTGCTGGCGTGGGGCGTAGTCGGGAAGATCACCACGCGCCGCCCTGCATCACTCCCCGGTTCAGGCAGCGAAGCAAAGCCAGACAAGGGCTGCGCGAGGTCGAGCCCCAACACTTCCTCGGCGTACAGGTCCATCCACTCCACCATGCTTTTACCGGCCTTGGGATCCCGGCAGATCACGTTGTGAGCCCCTGGAACGAGTTCGCCCCGCAACGTCACTGGGCGCTCATGCAGCCGGTGGGCTACAGGCAACTTCTTGCCGGCCAGGAACGCGACGTTCGGAAGAGACGTAAGGTCGATATCCGTTCGGACCACATTCACCAGCCAGTCAACGGCACAGATGACCAAGTCGTTCTGCTCGGCAAGCGCGCGCACATCCGGCACCTGCTCACCCACAATGACCAGACCCGGCAGGTACTCACGTACCGATGCCAGCGACGCTGACGCCAGCGTCACTTCTACCCCCGCCGCCTGTAAACGCCAGGCAAGGCGCAGGTAGAGGGTGGTGTCCCCCAGGGCGGGGCATGAAACGAGTGCGATCTTGATTCCAGTCCCAATCATTACCGTCCCTTTCGGCATTACAGTGCATCTCCATAGCGCTGCTTGCGCGCATAGAGCTTCGCCGCCTTGCGAGCCAGGTGGGCCAGCAGGGGCCGCTCTTGGCGCAAGACCTCGCTCAATGGCCGGTCGAAATAGACCCGCAGGAAGCGAAGCCAGTCATGTCGGGTCAGCCCAATATCCAGGGCCGAGAAATAGAGCGCAGCCAGGTCCTTGTCGCGCCAGCGGCGCGGCAGCCTCGGGCGGACCTGGGCGCGGTGCAGGTCGATGACCGACAGGCGGAAGTCGCTCGGGGTCACCGGCCGGTCGGTGTGCAGCAGGAAGTGGCAGATGTAGCAGTCGCGGTGGTTGACGCCCGCGCGGTGCATCTCACGCACCATTCGCGCCACCTCGTCGATCAGCGCGCGCTTTAGCGCCAGGGGCGGCGGGTTGCGCGGCCAGTCGAGGGAGAAGTCCTCGAGGCTGACGGTCGGCGCCAGTTCCTCGGTGATGATGAAGGAGTGCTGCTGGGCCGGGTTGTCGCCGCGCTCGCCGAAAGCAACGGCGGTCATCGTCGGCACGCCCACCTCCTGCAGGCGATGGATCGCCCGCCACTCCTGGCCGGCGCCGAGCACCGGCAGCTTGGCGGTCACCAGGTTCTTGAGGATCTCGCCCCAGCCGATGCCGCGATGGATCTTGACGAAGTAGCCCCGCCCGTCGACCTCGGTACGCAGCGTGCGGCGGCCATCCAGCTCGCGATAGACCTGGCCCTGCAGGGCCTCTACCGCTTCGAAGGCGTCACGCCCGCGCCACAACTGCTCGAAAGGCGCCCTCAGTTCCAGCTTCATGGACGCTCCTGGAGAATCAGGTCGGCCGCCCGCTGGGGCATTCTGTACAGGTCGGCATGATCGGCGAATGCCAGGCCATTGGCCGACCAACGCTGGCGCGCCGCGTCGTCGGTGAGCATCTCGGCAAGCATGCGACTGAGGGTGTCCTGCTCGAAGGGACTGGGCACCACACGGCCAGCATCGGCCTCGTCGATGTAGTGGGCATAGCCACAAACGTCGGTGACCAGTACTGGCAGGCCGGCCACCAGCGCCTCCAGCAGCACCGTGCCGGTGTTCTCGTTGTACGCGGGGTGGATCAGCAGGTCGGCACCCAGCAGGAAGCGTGGGATGTCGCTACGCCCCTTGAGGATGTCCACCTGGTCGGAAATGCCCAGGGCCTTCACCTGCAGCAGGAACGGCTTGGGGTCGTCCTGGCCGATGACGATCAGCCGGGTGTGCTTGCGCAACTCCCGCGGTAGGGACGCCAGCGCCTTGAGGGAGCGGTCCAGCCCCTTGGTCTTGAACCCGGAGCCGATCTGCACTAGCAGCCGGTCGTCGTCGGACAGCTTGAACTCCCGGCGGAACTCGGCACGGATGTCCGCCGCATTGGCCGGAGCACGACGGTCACTGGCAATGCCCGGTGGCAGCAGGTGGAAGCGTGACGCTGGGGTGGCGTAGTGCTTCACGAACAGCGGCTGCTGCACTTCGGAAATCATCAGCACCTCGGTCTTCGACTCGGGGGCGAACACCGCGCGCTCGTAGTCGGAGAAGTGCTTGTAGCGCCCCCAGCGACGGTACAGGCCGTTGCGCAGGGTCTGCGCCTTGTCCTCGAAGCAGGGGTCGGCGGCGTAGTAGACGTCCAACCCGGGCATCTTGTTGAAGCCGATCACCCGCTCCACCGGCTGACGCGCCAGGTCGGCCTCGACCCAGGCGGTGAACTTCTCGTTGCGCTTGTGGTTGAACAGCGCCTTGACCGGCGCGACCCGCACGTCAAAGCCGTCCGGCACGTCGCCTTCCCAGATCATGGTGTAGACGCGGATGGCGTGACCACGACGCTGGCATTCCTGGGCGATGCGCATGAAGTCGCGCTGCAGGCCGCCGAAGGGGAAGTACTTGTAGAGCACGAAGGCCAGTTGCATCAGTGGGAGTCCTCGGTCAGCAGCAGGGCCTCCAGCTGGGTGGCCACCCGCTGCGGGTTCAGCCGGGTGAAGCACAGGGGCTGCTCGCGCTTGAGGTCGAAGCGACGGCGCTCCTCTTCGCTCGGCTGGTAGGCGCACTGTTTCTTCAGGCAGGGCGCACAGGGGAAGTCGCTGCCCAGGTGGACCTGCGAACGCCCGTAGGCACCGGTGAAGCCCGGGTTGGTCGGGCCATAGAGCGACAGGGTCGGCACATCCAGGGCAGCAGCCAGATGCCCCAGCCCGGTATCCACTGCCACACAGGCGCGCGCGCCGGCGAGCACCTTGGCCATGCCGGCCAGGGACAGGCGCGGCAGCACGGCGGCGCCGTCCAGGCCTTCGGCGAGGCGTTCGGCCCTGGCCTTCTCTGCGGCATTCCCCCACGGCAGGCGCAGGTTCCAACCATGCTCGCAGATCCGCTCGGCCAGCTCGCGCCAGTAGGCTTCGGGCCAGTGCTTGGTGTCCCAGGTGGTGCCATGCAGGAACAGCAGGTAAGGCGCGGCGCTCGGCGCATCCGCCAGTTGCGCGCGATTCAGGCCATAGTCACCGGTGCTCTGTGGCAACGGGTAGTCCAGTGCCTTGGCGAACAGTTGACGCACCCGCTCGACAGCGTGCTGCCCCCAGGCGACGGCATGGGGCTGGTCGTAGAAGCGCGCGGCGATGGGCTCACGGGCGGATTCGCGATCGAGCCCGGCCACCGGAGCCTTGGCGTAGCGGGTCAGCCAGGCGCTCTTGAACAGCCCCTGGGCGTCGATCACCAGGTCGTAGCGGGTTTCCCGCAGGCGCCGCTTGAAGCGACCCCACTCACCACTGCGCAGGGTCTGGAACAGGTTCTTGCGCCAGCGGCGGATCGCGACCGGGATGACCTGGGCTACCGCCGGGTGCCAGGCGGGAATCTCGGCGAATCCTTCCTCCACCACCCAGTCGAACTGGATGCCAGGGATGGCACGTGCCGCATCGGTGATGGCCGGCAGCGTGTGGATCACATCACCCAGGGAAGAGGTCTTGACCAGCAGAACCCTCATCCGGCGACCTCGATGGAGTCCACCAACAGACGCTCGAGGGCCTCGATGACCGGGCGTGGCTTGAGCTGGCGCAGACAGTTGTAGTGCCCGAAGCGGCAGGTGCGCTCGAAGCAGGGGCTGCACTCCAGCTCCAGGCGGACGATTTCGACGTGCTCGGCCAGCGGCGGCGTGAACTGCGGCGAGGTGGAGCCGTACACGGCCACCAGCGGGCGGTTCAGGGCAGCAGCAACGTGCATCAGACCGGAGTCGTTGGAGACCACCGCCTCGGCGCAGGAAAGCAGGTCGATGGCCTCGGCCAGGCTGGTCTGCCCGGCCAGGTTGACCACCTCTTCCCGCAGGCCGGGAATGAGGCGCATGCGAATGTCTTCGCCGCCGGGGTGATCATTCTTCGAGCCGAACAGCCACACCTGCCAACCGGCGCGGATCTTCACTTCCGCCACCTTGGCATAGTGTTCGGCCGGCCAGCGCTTGGCCTCGCCGAACTCGGCACCGGGGCACAGGGCCAGGACCGGGCGATCCAGTCCCAGGCCGAAGCGGCCGAGGGCGGCGTCGCGGCTCTGTGCCTCGATGCGCAGGGACGGGCGGGGATACGGCTGGGGCAGCTCGGCGCCGGGCTCGAATGCCAGCGCCATGAAGCGTTCGATCATCAGCGGGTAACGGGCCTTGTCCAGCGTGCGGATGTCATTGAGCAGGCCGTAGCGCATCTCGCCCTTCCAGCCCGTGCGCTTGGGAATCCCGGCGAAGAACGGCACCAGGGCCGACTTCAGCGAGTTGGGCAGCAGGATGGCCTGGTCGTACTGGCCAGCCAGGGACTTGCCGATGCGCCGGCGGGTGGCGAGTTCCAGCACGCCATGCCCGAGCGGGAAGCTCAGTGCCTGGCGGACTTCCGGCATGCGCTCGAGGATGGGGCGGCTCCACTCGGGGGCCAGGACGTCGATCTCGCAGTCGCCATGGCGCGCCTTCAGACACTGGAAGAGCGTCTGGGCCATCACCATGTCACCGACCCACGAGGGGCCTACGATCAGAATTTTCATAAACGGGCAGCTTCACGCCTCAAGCGACAAGCCGCAAGCTCCAAGCGGTCGCCCACTTGCAGCCTGCGGCTTGCGGTATGCAGCTCAGTCGGATTACTTGACCAGGGTGCGCCATTCACCGTGGGCGGCAGTCTTGCCGGTCACCAGGTCGAAGTAGGCCTTCTGCAGTTTCTCGGTCACCGGACCGCGACGGCCGGCACCGATCTGGCGGCCATCCACTTCACGGATCGGGGTCACTTCGGCGGCGGTACCGGTGAAGAAGGCCTCGTCGGCGATGTACACCTCGTCGCGGGTGATGCGCTTCTCGACCACTTTGATGCCCAGCTCGCCGGCCAGGGTCAGGACGGTGTTGCGGGTGATGCCGTTGAGGCAGGAGGTCACTTCCGGGGTGTACACCACGCCATCCTTGACCAGGAAGATGTTCTCGCCCGAGCCCTCGGCCACGTAGCCTTCCGGGTCAAGCAGCATGGCCTCGTCGGCGCCACCGGAGATGGCTTCCTGCAGGGCCAGCATGGAGTTGATGTAGTTGCCGTTGGCCTTGGCGCGGGTCATGGCGATGTTGACGTGGTGACGGGTATAGGAGCTGGTGCGCACCTTGATACCTGCTTCCAGCGCGGCTTCGCCCATGTAGGCGCCCCAGTGCCAGGCGGCGACGATGACATGCACCTTCAGCCCGGAGGCACGCAGGCCCATGCCTTCGCTGCCGAAGAACACCATGGGGCGCAGGTAGGCGCTTTCCAAGCCGTTCTCGCGGACGGCGGCGCGCTGGGCTTCGTTGATCTCCTCCTTGGTGAAGGGGATCTGCATGTTGAAGATGTGGGCAGAATCGAACAGGCGGTCGGTGTGGGCCTGCAGGCGGAAGATGGCAGTGCCGTCCGGGGTGTTGTAGGCGCGAACGCCTTCGAACACGCCCATGCCGTAGTGCAGGGTGTGGGTCAGGACGTGGGTGGTCGCATCGCGCCACGGCACCAGTTCGCCGTCATACCAGATCACGCCATCACGGTCGGCCATCGACATATTGCCAGCTCCTCAAAGGTTCGATTGATTCAGCACGGCGAGTCAGCTCAAGCCCAACTCGCGCCAGATCCGCATCACGCCGTGGCGTTCCGCCTGGAACTGGTCCCCACTCACCACGCCGGGCTGCTTCTGCAGGGCCAGGCGATGTGCTGCGGAACGATAGGCCTTGTAGGCCTCCTGCAGCAGGCTGACGGTCTCGGCGGTCAGCAGGCCCACAGCGCCGAGGCCATCCAGAATGCGGATGTTGTCGGTGTAGCGAACCAGCTCAGAATGCCGTCGCGACCAGGCGAGGGCCGCATATTGCACCATAAATTCGATATCGACGATACCGCCGGCGTCCTGCTTCAGATCGAACGGCGATGCGGCTTCGAAGGCATTCTCGCCGGTGCCGGCAGCGGTCGCACGGCTGCCCAGGCTGTCGCGCATCTTGGCGCGCATCTCGCTCACTTCGCGGCGCAGGGTGTCGATGTCGCGCTCACGCCCGAGCACAGCCAGGCGGACCGTTTCGAAGGCCGACGCAACGCGCGGGCAGCCCACCAGCACCCGCGCTCGCACCAGAGCCTGGTGCTCCCAGGTCCAGGCTTCGCTTTCCTGGTAACGCCGGAAGGCACCCAGGGAACTCACCAGCAACCCCGAAGCACCGGAAGGCCGCAAGCGCATGTCCACTTCGTACAGGTCTCCGGAGGTGGTCTGAGTGGTCAGCAGGTGAATGATGCGCTGCCCAAGGCGGGTGAAGAACTGCGCACCATCGATGGGTTTGGCGCCATCGGTCTCGGCCTGGGGGTCGCCGTCGTGGATGAACACCAGGTCCAGGTCGGAACCGTGACCGAACTCCAGTCCGCCGACCTTGCCGTAGCCGACGATGATGAAATCGGGGTCGCAGGCCGAGCCATCGGCACGGCGCGGCGTGCCGTGGCGCGCCACAGTATGGCGCCAGGCCAGATCCAGCACCTGGTCGAGGATCGCCTCGGCCAGCCAGGTCAGGTAGTCGCTCACCTTCATCAGGGGCAATGTGCCGGCGATTTCCGAGGCCGCGACCCGCAGGCTGTGGGCCAGCTTGAAGTGCCGCAGCGCTTCCATCTGCTGCTCCAGATCGTCTTCCGGGATCCGCGTCAGGCGCTCACGCAGTTCGGCCGCCAGTTCGGGGGCCAGTGGCGGGTGATAGAGACGCCCCTCGTTCAGCAGCTCATCCAGCAACAACGGGTAGCGGGCGATCTGCTCGGCGATCCAGGGGCTGGCGGCGCAGAGGGTGATCAGGCGCTCCAGGGCGCCCGGGTTCTCGGTCAGCAGGACCAGGTAGGCGGAGCGTCGCGCGACCTTTTCCACCAGCGGCAATACCCGCTCCAACACCAGGTCGGGGGTGGCGTGCTCGACGGTCATTGCCAGCAACCGGGGAATGAAGGCATCCATACGCTCACGCCCCAGGCGCTGCATGGCACGCAGTTGGGGGCCATTACGCAGATCGGTGAGGCGTTTGAAGGCAGCTGGGGCATCGCGAAAGCCCGCCTCCTCCAGTTGGCGCTCGGCGCTCTCAGGGTCCAGCGCCTCTTCCCAGAGCGGCAGCCATTCGGCACCGATGCAGGCTTCACCGGCACCGCCAGCCTCGTCCTCATCGGGATCGGCAATCACCTGCTGGAAATGCCACTCCACCCGGCCCCGCCAGTACATCAGGCGCTCATGGAACGCTGCCCAGTCGTCGAAGCCCATGATGAAGGCAACGCGTGCGCGGTCCAGCTCGTCGTCCGGCAGCATCTGGGTCTGGCGATCAGCGATGGCCTGCAGGGCGTGCTCGGTGTAGCGCAGGAAGGCATAGCCTTCGCGCAACTCGTCGACCACCTTGCCCGGCAGGTAGCCCTGGCCCGCGAGTGTGGCCAGGACCTTCAGCAGCGGACGCTGCTGCAGGCTGAGGTCACGCCCGCCATGGATGAGCTGGAAGGCCTGGGCGATGAACTCCACCTCGCGGATACCACCCGAGCCGAGCTTGACGTTCTCCGTCATGCCCTTGCGGCGGACTTCCTGCTGGATCAACTGCTTCATCGAACGCAGCGCCTCGATGGCAGAGAAGTCCAGGTAGCGGCGGTAGACGAACGGCCGCAGCATCTCCAGCAGTTGCGCCCCGGCAACAGGGTCGCCCCCCACCACTCGGGCCTTGATCATCGCGTAGCGCTCCCAGTCCCGCCCCTGGTCCTGGTAGTACTGCTCCAGCGCATTGAAGCTGAGCACCAGCGCACCGGAGGAACCATAGGGGCGTAGGCGCATGTCCACACGGAACACGAACCCATCGACGGTAATGGCGTCCAACGCCTTGATCAGGCGCTGCCCGAGGCGGATGAAGAACTCCTGGTTGTCCAGCGCACGGCGCGCGCCCTCCGTCTCGCCGCCCTCTGGGTAGCCGAAGATCAGGTCGATATCGGAGGACAGGTTCAACTCATGCGCGCCCAGCTTGCCCATGCCCAGGATGACCATGTGCTGCGGCTCCCCCGAGCGCCGGCCGATGGGTGTGCCGAACTGGGCGCAGTGGCGCTGGTAGAGCCAGTGGTAGGCGCGATCGATGCAGGCGTCGGCGAGGCTGGAGAGGTCGCGGCAGGTTTCGGCGAGATCGGCCTGGCGAGTCAGGTCGCGCCAGATGATGCGCACCTGTTGCTGGTTGCGAAAACGCCGCAGGCAGCGGCCTAGTGCCTCATCGTCTGCGCAATCAACAAGGAGTGCATCGATTTTTGTACACAATTCTCCTGATTCGAGTGTACATTCAAGCCCGCCCGACTCCACCAACTGCACCAACATGGCCGGATCACGACGCACCTGTTCAGTCACGAAGTCACTGGCTGCACAGACCCGGCGGAACGCCTCCCAACGGGCTTCGGGCCACTGTGCGAATGCCTCGCGCAGCGACTCAGGGAGGTGCTCCAGCTCAGCGATAAAGCTGTTCCGGGCGCGCTCGGCAATGGGTTGCAGCAGGTGGGGCAGGGCGACAAGCGGGGGCAGGCTCATGGTCTATCCTGTGATCGGCGCGCGCCGGGCCTCGGTTCCAGAGGCCTCGCATCGTTGGTCTGTAGTTTTACTACGAAAGATTGTGCCCAGAGAGCTGAATCCGCCGTCGATTTGTAGTAAAACTACACGAGGCCGGTTCGACCCCCGGTTAATCCAAGAATTAGCTTCTGCCTGCCCAAAAGGCCGGCAGTGAACATAGGCATCCGATTCTGGAAGCCTTTCCGCCCTGGAGCAAGCCATGCAAGACCTCGATACCGTCGAAACCCAGGAATGGCTGGACGCCCTGGAGTCCGTACTCGACAAAGAAGGTGAAGACCGCGCGCACTACCTGCTGACCCGCATGGGTGAGCTGGCCGCCCGCAGCGGCACCAAGCTGCCCTACTCCACGACTACCCCGTACCGCAACACCATCCCGGTCTCCCACGAGGCACGTATGCCGGGCGACCTGTTCATGGAGCGTCGCATTCGCTCCCTGGTGCGCTGGAACGCACTGGCGATGGTGATGCGTACCAACCTCGAAGACCCGGACCTGGGCGGCCACATCTCCAGCTTCGCCTCCTCGGCGACCCTCTACGACATCGGCTTCAACTACTTCTTCCAGGCTCCCACCGAGGAGCACGGCGGCGACCTGATCTTCTACCAGGGCCACGCCAGCCCCGGCATCTACGCCCGCGCCTTCATGGAAGGCCGCCTGAGCGAAGAACAGATGCAGAACTTCCGTCGCGAAGTCGACGGCAAGGGCCTCTCCTCCTACCCGCACCCGTGGCTGATGCCGGACTTCTGGCAGTTCCCCACCGTGTCCATGGGCCTCGGCCCGATCCAGGCGATCTACCAGGCCCGCTTCATGAAGTACCTGGAAGCCCGCGGCTTCATCCCCGCCGGCAAGCAGAAGGTCTGGTGCTTCATGGGCGACGGCGAGTGCGACGAGCCCGAATCCCTCGGCGCCATCTCTCTGGCCGGCCGCGAGAAGCTGGACAACCTGATCTTCGTCATCAACTGCAACCTGCAGCGCCTCGACGGCCCGGTTCGCGGCAACGGCAAGATCATCCAGGAACTCGAAGGCGTGTTCCGTGGTGCTCAGTGGAACGTCAACAAGGTCGTCTGGGGCCGCTTCTGGGACCCGCTGTTCGCCAAGGACAAGGACGGCTCCCTGCAGCGCCGCATGGACGAAGTGGTCGACGGTGAATACCAGAACTACAAGGCCAAGGACGGTGCGTACGTCCGCGAGAACTTCTTCAACAGCCCCGAACTCAAGGAAATGGTCCAGGACCTTTCCGACGACGAGATCTGGAAGCTGAACCGTGGCGGCCATGACCCGTACAAGGTCTACGCGGCCTACCACCAGGCCGTGAATCACACCGGCCAGCCCACCGTCATCCTCGCCAAGACCATCAAGGGCTATGGCACCGGTGCCGGCGAAGCGCAGAACACCGCCCACAACACCAAGAAGGTGGACGTGGACAGCCTGCGCCAGTTCCGCGACCGCTTCGACATCCCGGTCCGCGACGAAGACCTGGAAAAACTGCCCTTCGTACGCCCCGAGCCGGGCAGCGCCGAGCACAAGTACCTGCATGAGCGCCGCGCCGCCCTGGGTGGCTACGTGCCCCAGCGCCGTGCCAACAGCTTCAGCATCCCGACTCCGCCGCTGGACACCCTCAAGGCCATCCTCGACGGCACCGGCGACCGCGAAATTTCCACCACCATGGCCTTCGTGCGCATCCTCGCGCAGCTGGTCAAGGACAAGGAACTCGGCCAGCGCATCGTCCCCATCATCCCGGACGAAGCCCGCACCTTCGGTATGGAAGGCATGTTCCGCCAACTGGGCATCTACTCCTCCGTCGGCCAGCTCTACGAGCCCGTCGATAAGGATCAGGTGATGTTCTACAAGGAGGACAAGAAGGGCCAGATCCTCGAAGAGGGCATCAACGAGGCGGGCGCCATGTCCTCGTTCATCGCGGCCGGCACCGCCTACAGCAACCACAACCAGCCGATGCTGCCGTTCTACATCTTCTATTCGATGTTCGGCTTCCAGCGCATCGGCGACCTGGCCTGGGCGGCCGGCGACAGCCGTGCCCGTGGCTTCCTGATCGGCGGCACCTCCGGCCGGACCACCCTCAACGGCGAAGGCCTGCAGCACGAGGACGGTCACAGCCACATCATGGCAGCCACCATCCCCAACTGCCGCACCTACGACCCCACCTACGGCTACGAGCTGGCGGTGATCGTGCGTGAAGGCATCCGCCAGATGACCGAAGAGCAGCAGAACGTCTTCTACTACATCACCGTGATGAACGAGGCCTACCAGCAGCCCGCGCTGCCCGAGGGCGTCGAGGAAGGCATCATCAAGGGCATGTACCTCCTCGAAGAGGACAAGAAGGAAGCCGCGCACCATGTGCAGCTGCTGGGCTCCGGCACCATCCTGCGCGAGGTCCGCGAAGCCGCGAAGATCCTGCGTGACGAATACAACGTCGCCGCCGACGTCTGGAGCGTCACCAGCTTCAACGAACTGCGTCGCGACGGCCTGGCCGTTGAGCGTCGCAACCGCCTGCACCCGGAGCAGAAGCCCCAGCAGACCTACGTCGAGCAGTGCCTGACCGGCCGCAAAGGCCCGGTCGTCGCCTCCACCGACTACATGAAGCTGTTCGCCGACCAGATCCGCCAGTGGGTCCCGAGCAAGGAATACAAGGTGCTCGGCACCGACGGCTTCGGCCGCAGCGACAGCCGCAAGAAGCTGCGCCACTTCTTCGAAGTGGACCGCTACTGGGTTGTGCTGGCCGCCCTGGAAGCCCTGGCAGACCGTGGCGAGATCGAACCGCGCGTAGTGGCCGAGGCCATCGCCAAGTTCGGCATCGACCCCGAAAAACGTAACCCGCTGGACTGCTAAGGAGCGTAGCGATGAGTGAGTTGATTCGCGTACCCGACATCGGCAGCGGCGAAGGTGAAGTGATCGAACTGTTCGTCAAGGTCGGCGACCGCATCGAAGCCGACCAGAGCCTGCTGACCCTGGAGTCCGACAAGGCCTCCATGGAGATCCCCGCGCCCAAGGCCGGAGTGATCAAGAGCCTCAAGGTCAAGCTCGGCGACCGCCTCAAGGAAGGCGACGAACTGCTGGAACTGGAAGTCGAAGGTGCCGCCGCAGCCACTGCTCCGACTGCTGCCCCGGCCGCCAAGGCCGAGGAAAAGCCCGCTGCCGCACCGGCCCCGGCCGCTTCGGGCTCCAGCGTGCAGGACGTTCACGTGCCGGACATCGGCACCAGCGGCAAGGTCAAGGTCATCGAAGTCATGGTCAAGGCCGGTGACACCGTCGAAGCCGACCAATCGCTGATCACCCTGGAGTCCGACAAGGCCTCCATGGAGATCCCCTCCCCCGCCGCCGGCGTGGTGGAAAGCGTCATCGTCAAGCTGGACGACGAAGTCGGCACCGGCGACCTGATCATCAAGCTGAAGGTCGCGGGTGGCGCTGCTGCCCCGGCACCGGCCCAGGCCGCTGCACCTGCCGCCGCGCCGGCACCGGCTGCGGCCCCCGCAGCAGCCCCGGCTGCTTCGGGCTCCAGCGTGCAGGACGTCCATGTGCCGGACATCGGCACCAGCGGCAAGGTCAAGGTCATCGAAGTCATGGTCAAGGCCGGCGACACCGTCGAAGCCGACCAATCGCTGATCACCCTGGAGTCCGACAAGGCCTCCATGGAAATCCCCTCCCCCGCCGCCGGCGTGGTGGAAAGCGTCATCGTCAAGCTGGACGACGAAGTCGGCACCGGCGACCTGATCCTCAAGCTCAAGACCGCAGGCGCCGCCGCGGCTGCCGAGCCGGCCGCCCAGCAGCAACCGCTGCACCGCGTACCGGAAGGCGCCCACCCGGTGGCCGCCGCCGAGGTCTCGGCGATTGCCTCGCTGTCCGCCGCCGCCGCCAACACCACCGGCGTACCGGCCCGCTCCAGCGGTGCCAAGGTCCACGCCGGCCCGGCGGTTCGCCAACTGGCCCGCGAGTTCGGTGTCGACCTGGCGGCCGTTCCGGCCACCGGCCCCCACGGTCGCGTGCTGAAGGAAGACGTGCAGGCCTACGTGAAGTCGATCATGCAGAAGGCCAAGGACGCCCCGGCAGCTGCCGCCGCGCCCACCGGTGGTGCCGGCATCCCGCCGATCCCCACCGTGGACTTCAGCAAGTTCGGTGAAATCGAAGAAGTGGCCATGACCCGCCTGATGCAGGTCGGTGCCGCCAACCTGCACCGCAGCTGGCTCAACGTGCCCCACGTCACCCAGTTCGACTCCGCCGACATCACCGAGCTGGAAGCCTTCCGCGTCGCCCAGAAAGCCGTGGCCGAGAAGGCGGGCGTCAAGCTCACCGTCCTGCCGCTGCTGCTCAAGGCCTGCGCCTACCTGCTCAAGGAACTGCCGGACTTCAACAGCTCCCTCGCCCCCAGCGGCAAGGCACTGATCCGCAAGAAGTACGTGCACATCGGCTTTGCCGTGGACACCCCGGACGGCCTGTTGGTCCCGGTGATCCGCAATGTCGACCAGAAGAGCCTCCTGCAGCTCGCTGCCGAAGCCGCCGCCCTGGCCGAGAAAGCGCGCACCAAGAAGCTCTCCGCCGACGACATGCAAGGCGCCTGCTTCACCATCTCCAGCCTCGGCCACATTGGCGGCACCGGCTTCACGCCGATCGTCAACGCACCCGAAGTGGCGATCCTCGGCGTCTCCAAGGCCACCATGCAGCCAGTGTGGGACGGCAAGGCCTTCCAGCCTCGCCTGATGCTGCCACTGTCGCTGTCCTACGATCACCGCGTGATCAACGGCGCCGCCGCCGCGCGCTTCACCAAGCGCCTCGGTGACGTACTGGCGGACATCCGCACCATGCTGCTGTAACACCCTTTGCTTCATTGCGAGCACGTCAGGCTCGTACCTCAACCCCGCCGATTGGCGGGGTTTTTTTTGAGTGCGAAACAGAGGGGCAGACAACAACCACCCGCCGCGCAAATGCGCGGCAGGATGCAAGGCAAGGAAGAAGAAAAGAACGGTTGCCAAGGGCCGAGGAAGGCCCCGGAACTCAACCCTTCTGGACGTTGCGGATCAGAAAGCTCAGCGCCTTGGCCAGCTCGCCGGCGCCCTTCACGTCCCGCACGATGGTCAGCAGCGGCGCGTTGCTGCCCGGCGCATTGAAGGTGCAGCTGATGCCGCCACGCGGGCACTCGTAGCTGATGCTCGGATCGACGCCGAACACCGGCAGCAAGCGGTTGTGCACCGCCACCCCGGTGCCATTGGCAGCGCGGGTTTCCTCACGCAGCATCAGCTCGCCCGGGCGCGCCAGGCTGAGCTGGTAGCGCAGGTCCCGACGATCCGCCTGGCCAACCTGGTAACCGGCGCTCAAGGCATAGGTGCTGAGCAGCGAATTGGCATGGGCGAACAACGCCTTGCGCTCATCGGAGGTCATGTACAGACGCTTCAGTTCGGACAGGTAGCGCGCCTGCTCCTCGCTACTCAGGGCCGGCTGCGTCTCCGCCGCGCGCGCTCCAACGGAAAAAAGCAGCCCACACAGCAACAAAGCCCCACCCAGTTGTCTTGTCAGCCCCATCAGCATGATGCACCCTTGCCCGACGCCAAATTTTAGAAGTGGGCCGAAGCCCGAACTCGGCCAGCATACTGGAACCCACCCGCCCGATGAAAAGCCATCCCGATGCCGCCAGCCGTACGGTGGCCGAGGTTGTGACGCAGTTGCCAGTCCCTTCGCGGCTTGGCCTCATGCGTTTCGAGCGGCTGAACGAGGCCAGTTGGGCGATGCTCTTCCTCGATGCCAGTTGCGAACGCCATATCGGCCTGCCCGCCACCGAGCTCTGCGCCCTGGTGGGCTCGCCCTACGCCAGCCTGATGAACCCCGAGTCGCGCTACCGGCTGCATGACGACATCCAGCAGCAACTGGTCTCCGGCGCCAACTACCAGGTGCACTACCCGCTTCACGGCCCCGATGGCGTGATCCAGTTGCTGGAGATCGGCGAAGCCTTCCAGCAGCACGGCCGGCAGCTGCTGCGGGGCTACCTGCTGCTGGTGGACACTGCGGCAGAAGAATCCGACCACGCCCAGCAGATGCAGGAGCTGGAAGCCCAGAACGCCCGCCTCAAGAGCTCCCTGGAGCTGTATCAGCGCTCCCAGGAAGACCACCTGCAACACCTCATCCGCTCCCGCGCCCAGCAGAGCCTCATCGTCCGCCTGGCCCGCCACCGCTACAGCGCGGGTGACCCGGCGCAGGAAGCCGCACGGTTGATCACCCAGGCCGCCTGCGAAGCCTACGAAGTCGCCCGCGCCTCCTTGTGGATGCTCGAAGGCAGCACCCTGCGCCCGGTCAGCCGCTACCTGCGCGACCAGGGGCACCACGAACTGCCGCCGGCGATGGACGTCAGCCGTTTCCCGCGCTACCTGGAAGCCCTGCACAGCGGCCGCGCCATCGACGCCCACAGCGCCCAGCGCGACCCCCGCACCAGCGAATTGCAGGAGGAATACCTCAAGCCCTCCGGCGTCGTCGCCCTGCTCGATGCCAGTGTGCGCATCGGCGGTGAAGTGGTCGGCGTCCTGTGCCTGGAACACACCGGCGCTCCCCGCGTCTGGCAGAGCGACGAGATCGCCTTCGCCGGCGAACTGGCCGACCAGTTCGCCCAGGTCCTGGTCAACCAGCAGCGCCTCGACGCCACCACCGCCCTGCACCTGTTCCAGCGTGCGGTCGAGCAGAGCGCCAGCGCCTTCCTGCTGGTGGACCGCGACGGCCTGGTCGAATACGTCAACCCCAGCTTCACCGCCATCACCCAGTACAGCGCCGACGAAGTCCATGGCCGCCGCCTCTCCGACCTGCCCGCCCTGGAGAACCTCAGCGACCTGCTGTTCGACGCCCGCTCCAGCCTCAGCACCTGCAACAGCTGGCAGGGCGAATTCCGCAGCCGCCGCAAGAACCTCGAGCCCTACTGGGGCCAGCTGTCCATCTCCAAGGTGTTCGGCGAGAACGGCGAGCTGACGCACTACATCGGCATCTACGAAGACATCACCCACAACAAACTGGCCCAGCAGCGCATCGAAAAGCTGGCCTACACCGACAACCTCACCGGCCTCGGCAACCGCCCCTACTTCATCCGCAGCCTCGAAGAGCGCTTCCGCCACGAACAGGAATCGCCTCTCTGCCTGCTGCTGGTGGACATCGACAACTTCAAGCGGATCAACGACAGCCTCGGCCACCAGACCGGCGACAAGCTCCTGGTCAGCCTCGCCCGGCGCCTGCGCAACACCCTGAGCCCCGGCGACATCCTCGCCCGCTTCGCCAGCAACGAATTCGCCGTGCTGCTCGACGGCGCCGACCTGGAGACCGGCCAGAAGACCGCCGGCCAGATCCTCCGCACCCTGGACAAGCCCCTGTTCGTCGACAACCAGCTGATCAGCGTCACCGGCTCCCTCGGCCTCGCCTGCGCCCCTCAGCACGGGCGTGACCCGCAGACCCTGATGAAGCACGCCGGTCTCGCCCTGCACAAGGCCAAGGCCAACGGCAAGCACCAACTGCAACTCTTCACCGAAACCCTCAACGCCGAGGCCAGCTACAAGCTCTTCGTCGAGAACAACCTGCGCCGCGCCCTGGCGCAGAACGAGCTGGACGTCTTCTACCAGCCCAAGCTGTGCCTGCGCAGCGGCCAACTGCTCGGCATGGAAGCGCTGCTGCGCTGGCAGCATCCCGAGCGCGGCATGATCCGCCCGGACCAGTTCATCAGCGTCGCCGAAGAGACCGGGATGATCATCCCCATCGGCAAATGGGTGATCCGCGAAGCCTGCCGCATGAGCCGCCGCCTCAGCGCCGCTGGCCTCGGCCAGGTGCAGGTCGCCATCAACCTCTCGCCCAAGCAGTTCAGCGACCCCGACCTGGTGGGCTCCATCGCCGCCATCCTCCAGGAAGAGGAACTGCCCCCCGCGCTGCTGGAACTGGAGCTGACCGAAGGCCTGCTGCTGGAAGCCACCGACGACACCCGCCTGCAGCTCAACCGCCTCAAGGCACTCGGGCTGACCCTGGCGATGGACGACTTCGGCACCGGTTACTCCTCCCTGAGCTACCTGAAGAAGTTCCCCATCGACGTCATCAAGATCGACCGCAGCTTCATCAACGACATCCCCGACAACTCCGACGACATGGAAATCACCGCCGCCGTGATCGCCATGGCCCACAAGCTCAAGCTCAAAGTCGTCGCCGAAGGCATCGAAACCGCCGCGCAACTGGGCTTCCTGCGCCGCCAGCGCTGCGACGTCGGCCAGGGCTACCTGTTCGACAAACCCATTCCCGGCGCCCAGCTCATCGAGAGCCTGCACCGCTACCCCTGCCGCACGGCTCACTGACGCCGCTGTAACATCAGGACCCGAAGCGGGTCTATCGACCAGCCCCATCCTCAGGAGAACGCCATGGTCCTGCGCTCACAGATCCTCGCCCACAAGATCGAACTGCCCACCGCCGCCCAGGCGCTGCCCGGCCGTGAGACCCCGATGCCAGTGCCCGAAGCTCATTACGTCAACGGCCACCCGCTGCAAGCGCCCTTCCCTGCCGGGCTGGAACAGGCCGTGTTCGGCCTCGGCTGCTTCTGGGGCGCCGAGCGGCGCTTCTGGCAACAGGAAGGGGTCTGGAGCACCGCCGTCGGCTACGCCGGAGGCCACACCCCCAACCCCACCTATGACGAAGTCTGCTCCGGCCTCACCGGGCACACCGAAGTGGTGCTGGTGGTATTCGACCCGCGCGTGATCAGCTACGAACGGCTGCTCGCCGTGTTCTGGGAGGCGCACAACCCCACCCAGGGCATGCGCCAGGGCAACGACATCGGCACCCAGTACCGCTCCGCGATCTACTGCACCAGCCACGCCCAACTCCAGGCCGCCCGTGCCAGCGAAGCACGCTTCCAGACCGAACTGGACAAGGCCGGCTTCGGCGCCATCACCACCGAGATCGCCGAAGCACCGGCCTTCTACTACGCCGAGGCCTACCACCAGCAGTACCTGGCCAAGAACCCCAACGGCTACTGCGGGCTGGGCGGCACCGGCGTCTGCCTGCCGGCCTGACCCCGAGTACTGATCGCACCCTGAGCGCCGCAGCGGCAACGCCATCGGCGCTGCGGAAGTCTGCTAGCCCTCGGCGATCAGCCAGTCCAACCGCCAGTCGCCCTGGCTCTGGGCCAGTTCACCGGCCAGCCAGGGCAGCACCTCGCGCAGCTCCTCCTCCAGGCCCCACGGCGGGTTGGCGATGGCCAGCCCCGAACCGTTCAGGCCGATGCTGTTGTCCGTCGGGTGCACCATCAGCTCCGCCCGCAGCAGCTTGGGCGCACCGGACGCCGACAGCCCCTGGTAGAAGCGCTTCAGCTGGCGCTCGTCCTTGATCGGGTACCAGATCGCCACCACCGTCTGGCGCATCCGGCCAATCGCCTCCTTCAGCGCCGTCACGCAGCGCTCCAGGTCATCGGCCTGTTCGAACGGCGGATCGATCAGCATCAGCGCGCGCTTCTCCGCTGCCGGCAGCAGCGCCCGCGGCAGGTGCCAGCCATCACCGAGGCGCACCGTCACCCGGCGATCACCGGCCATGTTCTCCTTCAGCGCCTGGCCGTCTTCCGGGTGCATCTCGTTCAGCACCAGACGGTCGTGGGGGCGCATCAGCCGGCGCGCCACCTCAGGCGAGCCCGGGTAGTAGCGCAGCGCACCCGACGGGTTCAGCGCGGCCACGGTGCCCAGGTAGTCCGCCAGCGGAGCCGGCAGGTCATCGCGGCCCCACAGCCGGCCGATGCCCTCCTCCCATTCGCCGGTGCGGCTGGCCTGGTCGCCGGCCAGGTCATAGAGGCCGACCCCGGCGTGGCTGTCCAGGTAGGCGAAGGGAGCGTCCTTGCGCGACAGCAGGGCGATCATCCGGGCCAGGGCCAGGTGTTTGAGCACGTCGGCGTGGTTGCCGGCGTGGAAGGCGTGACGGTAGTTCATGGCATGGTTTCCTCGCGAGGCGCGCAGTTTACCAGCCGCGACCCAGGCCGGGTTTGGCCGCTGCATCACCCTCATGGATGTTGCTAGGCGGCCTTCATTCACCAATCTAGACTCCGGGCATTCCACCGGAGACCGACCATGTCCGAGACCCTGCTCAGCTCCCGCAACCTGGCCTTCGAACTCTATGAAGTGCTCGATGCCGAAGCCCTGACCCAGCGCCCGCGCTTCGCCGACCACAACCGCGAGACCTTCGACGCCGCCCTCGCCACCGCGCGCGGCATCGCCGAAGAGCTCTTCGCCCCGCACAACCGCAAGAATGACGAGCACGAGCCGCAGTACGTCGACGGCGCCGCCCAGTTGATCCCCGAGGTCAAGCCCGCGCTGGAAGCCTTCATCGAAGCCGGCTTCCTCAACGCCACCCGCGACTTCGAGGTCGGCGGCATGCAGCTGCCCAACCTGCTGTCCCAGGCCTGCTTCGCCCACTTCCAGTCCGCCAACGCCGGCACCGCGTCCTACGCCATGCTCACCATGGGCGCCAGCAACCTGATCGAAAGCTTCGGCAGCGAAGAGCAGAAGGCCCGCTTCCTCGCCCCCATGATCGAAGGCCGCTACTTCGGCACCATGGCGCTCACCGAGCCCCACGCCGGCTCCTCCCTGTCGGACATCCGCACCCGCGCCGAACCCCAGGCCGACGGCACCTACCGCCTCAAGGGCAACAAGATCTTCATCTCCGGCGGCGACCAGCCGATCTCCGAGAACATCGTGCACATGGTCCTGGCCAAGCTGCCGGACGCCCCGCCCGGCGTGAAAGGCATCAGCCTGTTCATCGTTCCCAAGTTCCTGGTCAACGACGACGGCAGCCTCGGCAAACGCAACGACGTCATCCTCGCCGGCCTGTTCCACAAGATGGGCTGGCGCGGCACCACCTCCACCGCGCTCAACTTCGGCGACAACGGCGAATGCGTCGGCTACCTGGTGGGCAAGCCCCACCACGGCCTGTCCTACATGTTCCAGATGATGAACGAGGCCCGTATCGGCGTCGGCATGGGCGCCATCATGCTCGGCTACGCCGGCTACCTGTACTCACTGGACTACGCCCGCAACCGGCCCCAGGGCCGCCATGCCGACGGCAAGGACCCGAGCAGCCCGCAGATCCCGATCATCCAGCACACCGACGTACGCCGCCTGCTGCTCACCCAGAAGGCCTACGTCGAAGGCGCCTTCGACCTCGGCCTGTATGCCGCGCGCCTGTTCGACGACACCCAGACCCTCGCCGACGACAGCGCCCGCCAACAGGCCCACGAACTGCTCGACCTGCTCACCCCCATCGTCAAGTCCTGGCCCTCCGAGTTCTGCCTCAAGGCTAACGAACTGGCCATCCAGGTCCTCGGCGGCCACGGCTACACCCGCGAATACCCGGTGGAGCAGTACTACCGCGACAACCGCCTCAACCCCATCCACGAAGGCACCCACGGCATCCAGTCCCTCGACCTGCTCGGGCGCAAACTGGCGCAGAACAACGGTGCTGGCCTCAAGCAGCTCAACCGCCTCATGAACGAGACCTGCCAGCGCGCCGCCGCCCACAGCAAACTGGACGCCCTGCGCCAACCGCTCGAGCAACTGCTCGCCCGCCTCTCCAGCGTCACCCTCGCCCTGCTCGGCGACCTGATGCAGGGCAAGGTCGCACAGGCCCTGGCCAACTCCGCGCTCTACCTCAACAGCTTCGGCCACGCCGTCATCGGCTGGCGCTGGCTGGAACAGGCCATCCGCGCGCAGGAAGGCCTGGCCAACGGCAACCCCGCCGACACCGAGTTCTACAAAGGCAAACTGCAGGCCGCCCGCTTCTTCCTCACCTGGGAAGTGCCCGGCGTCCACCACGCCCTGGCCATCCTCGAAGCCCGCGACGACACCTGCCTGGGCATGCAAGCCGACTGGTTCTGAGTCCAACCGGACCTTTCACGCCCCGCGCACATGCGGGGCTTTTTTATGGCTCGCGGTCAGTCCTCAGCCTTCAACAGCACATACGCCTCACCGCCAGCCCGGTCATGGGCAAGGATGAAAACCTGGCCACCCAGCGTGATCTTCGCAGGCGAGGTTTGCGCAACCGGCGTACTGGACAAATCACGAGCCGCGTCCAGCAATTGCCGGGTAAGGTGCTCGTCCCGCTGTGAAGACGTGGTCACGACACACTCCTTCCCTGCCTGGATCTGAACGCCCAGGCTCTTGTCCGCCTTGAAGCCGGCCATCATGAAGCCCATATCGCCCACCTCGACGCCCACCGCCTTGGCGGCAGTCGCTGCCCGGGAAAAGTCTGGCGCAGTCTTCAGGCAGATTTCACGGAACGCCTGAATAGCGGCAGAGGGTGTGTCATCGGAAGCAACCGGAGAAGTCATCGGGCCTTGATTGGAACAGGCAGCCATCAGAGCGACGGCTGTGATAAGAAAAGTACGCTTCATATTCTTTATACCCATTGAATTCAGCCTTAAGCCCCTACCACAAACCATCTACTCAGACTTGCCCTCAAAATAAATCAAGAGACTTGGCTTACGACTAGGCAACTCTTCCTCAAGCTTAGAAATTAGTAGAGAAGCAGAGAAATTATCACATTTTATTCGCAAGCCATCCGCCACTTCACAAATATAGAAACTCTGAAAAAAGGCACTTGCCACCTCATCGATTACTTTCCTAACAACCTCACGATCCTCCTGATCACAGCCCTCTACCACTAAATACCCCCAAACGGGCGGTATGAACATCGCTTTTGAAATATCAATCTCCTGTATCAAAACCCCACAATGGGTACATCTTACTGGGTCTGTAGACTCCATAAGACAACTGTGACACTCATACAAATTTTTAGATTTTTTCAATCTTTCACTCCGAATAAAAATATCCCGACAGACCAATCACACCATTGCATCAACTGTTAGAAAAATACTTCATCAATTACAGCGACAATATAAAGACAACCAGAAAATAAAATTAGCGGCATCAGCCAGACCTTCGTTATTATTCGAACAAACTAAAAAATATTATCAACCACCCCAGAACCTTACAATGTACGGAGAGTGCCGATTGGTCAGATCAAAATCTTAATCATTAAGTGCCTAGCTGCCTTACTCCAAAAACAGAACAAGAACCACTTTACCCAAAGTAAAAATACTCTTCATTATCGTCGCACATCCTTTTAACACCAGACACCACTCCATTCCCCCCTACATAAACCCAACCCTCACCAACGGGATCTGGAATATAACACTCAACTCCCAGAACAGAAGATGCAGATATTATTTTTCCCTTTAAATCCGCAGCACTCATCTCACACCTGAACAGCTGCAGCAACATAGCAGCCTCCCCATAGACGTACGAAAAAACACATAGACATCTGCAGCTGGATAAATCCAGCGCACCAGCCCTTTCATAAAACTCAGCATCCTGAAAAACAACGACCTCATCCACGGAAGCGCCCACGACCAGAGCAATGAAAGCCCTTAACTCTTGGAGAGAAACTCTATATCTCAACAAAAAATCAATCATTATTTATAATCCTCCAAACCTTCCGTTTATTCGGTCCTTCAAATCTGTGGATCGCGCGTCGGCACTTGCTGACGAGTGCGGGAGAGATGTGTCTGTAATGCAGGGATTAGCCGGCGCGAGGTGCTCGCGCCGGCTGGAAACTCAGAAGTGGGCGGGTGATTTGGCCATTTTTATCGACTTTTTCAAAAACTGCAGGTGCTGAAGACAGCCATCTACTCCGGCTTACCCTCAAAATAAATCAAGAGACTTGGCTTACGACTAGGCAACTCTTCCTCAAGCTTAGAAATTAGTAGAGAAGCAGAAGAATTATTACATTTTATTCGCAAGCCATCCGCCACTTCAGAAATATAGAAACTCTGAAAAAAGGCACTTGCCACCTCATCGGTTACTTTCCTCACAATCTCACGATCCTCCTGATCACAGCCCTCTACCACTAAGTACCCCCAAACGGGCGGTATGAACATCGCTTTTGAAATATCAATCTCCTGTATCAAAACCCCACAATGGGTACATCTTACTGGGTCTGTAGACTCCATAAGACAACTGTGACAGTCATACAATTTTTTAGACTTCTTCAATTTTTCACTCCGAATAAAAACAGCCCGGCAGGCCAATCACACCACTGTATCAACCATTAGAAAAAATACCCCATAAATTCCAGCGACACTATAAAGACAACCAGAAAATACAGTTAGCGGTATCGGCCAGGCCTTCGTTATTATTCGAACCAACAGAAAAAAGGTTATCAACCGTACACCCACCGAACCTTACAATGTTCGGAGAGAGCCGATAATCTACCAATGCGAGCAGCCTTGTTCAGAGTCTTTCTAGTGGATCCCAAAGAATTCTTTTTACATAAGCCCTAGCCTCTTCTTCAGTTTCAAAATCCAAAACCTCGTACTCATCATTATTCAGCATAGCCCGCCAAGATATGCTCCCATCTCCAAAAGCCTCAGATAGCTCATGCTTCATTATCTCCTCCTTGCCACTTACCTTTAATCCACTAACATAGATATTGATAGCTGCATCTTCTGGAAGACTGAAATCCGTGACAAAAATAGTCCGCAGCATGTGGCGAATGTTTTCATATTTCATGATTCATAACTCATCATGGAAGTGGTGCAGGAAATATAGTAATTGTTTCCCATACATTTTTATTAGGATTAAACTGATATACCCCCTCTACACTACGCAGACCATCAACCCTAACTGGCGCACCATGCGCCTCCAAATTCGCAGTTTTATTACCGCCACTCAAAACTGTTCTAAAGCCCCTACCAAGATCAACGCCGACATCGCCCACATCACTAACATTCACTCTAATCACACTCTGCCCCGGCTGGCGGGCTAGAGCCTTCTGCAGGGCTCCACCATTTCTAATGGTTTGATCAGCAAAGACTAGCAGTTCATCGCTATGGAAGGCGGAAGATAGCGGAGGAACCGAAGGACCGACATCACTATTAGGCTTGATAGAAGACTTTGCGCGGAGTATTAAGTCACCATCCAGTACACTACCGCCACGATGCCAACGGGATAACTCCTCGCTTCCTGCTTTCAAGCCAGCGACTTTCCCCATGTACAGCTACTCTTGGATCAGGTACGTATCCCCGGAAAGTCGGGGCGGCCTGAGCCGGGGTACCTAGACTTTTTGATCGACCGAGATATCGGCAGCGCAACATCATCGAGCAGATGTTCGGCTGGCTAAAAGAGAACCGAAGAATCGGTACCCGTTACGACAAGCTCGCCAAGAGCTTTACTGCAATGGTCACACTGGCTTGCGCGCTGCGATGCCCACATAAGAATTTCTGTATATATAATATTATGCCACTGAAAAAATATTAAGCATCTAACCAGAAAATACCTGTCCCGACTTACCCTCAAAATAAATCAACGGGCTTGGCTTACGCCCTGAAAGCTCCTGCTCCAACCTAGGGATTAGCAGGGAAGCGGAATAGTCGTTGCATTTCACAAGCAACTTACCCGCAACCTCGGAAATATAGAAATTGTGGTAAAAGGCATTTGCTACCTCACTCGCAATACGCCTAACCACCTCAAGAGCCTCCTGATCAAAGCCTTCCACCACGACATACCCCCCAATGGGCGGTATGAACATTGCGTTTGTGAGATCAAGCTCCTCTATCGACGCTCCACAATTGGTGCAATTTAAAGGATCTGTAGACTCTCTCAGACAGCCATAGCACTGATACAGCTTCGCAGTTCTTTTCACTTTCCCTAAACCTCGAACAAATAAAAACGCACACCGCAACCCAATAGAACAACCACATCACTACATAAAACATCTACGACAACCAATACAACAACAAGCCAACCAGAAAAATATAATCTACAGCCTGCCAAAGCCCTTGCAATCCAAAAAACAACAAAAAGCCTCACACAGCATGCAACCGCGTTACCACATAGCTAGCAGAAGAGCAGGGAAAACTCAAAAAAAGAAGAATAAAAATCACTAAACCATTAACTCAGCAAACCACTGCTGAATCCTAATAGTAATCGAGCCAATCGCTAGATTTTATCCCTCTCTTACTGATAAACTCCTGATACTTGGCCCTATGCCGCTCTGCGCTGCCCTCAATAGCGATTTGAACAAAGCCACCCCCTCTCTCTTCCACCGACATTGAAATCACTTTGACTACTCTCTGCACGCTGCTTGTAATAACGCCACAAACTCTAGCTCGATGAAATATAAAGCTATTACCTCCTCCCAATGGCAAAATCCGCTCCAATACCGAAAAAATTATTTCTGGCTCAGACACTTCCATTCTCTGAGAGCTCTCACAATTTTCAACCTGCTCGGCCTGATCAACCTGAACAAGATATAGCTTAAAATCAATTATTATCAGCCACCCATTTACTACAACAGAACCGCCTGCCATCATATTTAGCTCTTAATAGTCAAACAGTGAAAACCAAGCCTCCAACCCCATACTTCAACAGAAGACTCTAAATGATCCGGCCACCATACGAATACTTCCAATCCCCACAACTAACTTATGCATAGAAATCTACTTGAGCAGAATTCTACCTAACACCTCGTAGACAAGAAAAATCCTGACCCTATTTTCAAAAACGGCAGGCACTGAAATTGACCACCTACTCCGGCTTACCCTCAAAACAAATTACGATATCTGGCCTACACCCACGCAGTTCATCTTCCAATTTAGGTATCAGTTTAGCGGCAGCAATCTCGTTGCACTCTATTACTAGAGCGCCATCCACTTCAAAAGTAGAGAAATTCTGATAGAAGCGATTCGCCACCTCATCTATCACACGGTTCACAGCATCCAGCTCTTCTTGATTAATGTCATTGATTACCACAACACCCCAAACAGGCGGGATCACCATCGCACCTGAAAGATCCAACTTCCTGATTAAAACCCCACAATTCGTGCATGTTACTGGATCTTTAGACCCCATCAGGCAGCTATGGCACGCATATAAGCGCGTTGCTTTTTCCATTAACCTTTTCCACCTCTAATCAAAATATGGGCAACTGCAGAAGACTAGAGCATAGGTCACACCGAGCTGAGCGTCCGACCTAGGTAATGCTGTTTTTGCTATCGATCCAGCGGAGGTACATTGATGTTTTCTGCCGAATACAGCAGAGATTTGCTTTGGATCAAGGAAGCGTTAACAGCCAAGTCATATTGGTGGCGAGAACACTTGAACGAGCGAGCGATCTGAACCACTTTGGTCAGTTTTTAACTAACAATCAGCAGTGCCTAAAACCAACCAAGAGCGCGAGCACTTGATAAGCAATAATTAACCTTTACCTCATGCTTCGACTTAACCCATGAAAAACCTTGACTCCACCACTATAAACTTCACATCATCACCATTGAAAAAAAATTTAGTTTTATGGGCATGCGAGCCTTAGTCACACCATCTAAGAAATATTTGTTCAGCCCCATCTGAAATCAGGCTCTATTGAATACCGAACCCCAGCAGACTCAAGAATCTCTTTAACTCGAAGCACATCAATTGCTTGACCGGAAAGCACTACAAAGCGCCCCCCTTCAAGAGCCTTTCTAGACTCCAAGAAATTTAAGCCTGACACTTCAGCAACCGCTCTTATATGAGCCCCACTCTTAAAATCCCCATCACAGTGGATATCATATTCTTGTTCATCAACCCTGATTTCTGGAATCTGGGTAGTCACCAATGACCACTCACAATCAACACACCTTAAACCTTGAGCACTCCCCTCATTAAAAGCTTCTAATCGCCCACCACAAACTTCACATGCAAGAGAAGACATTTTGTCCATTATAGTCTCCTAGGACTGAATACCTTGAGCTTACCTTGCTTCAAAAAAATCTGGCGTATTTACAGTGGAGATCTTTTATCTAATGATGCGCGCGGCGCAACCACCATCTGCCCATCACCATAAGCCCAAACTAGGTTGGTAGGCGCCTCAACCGGAACGCCCATTTTATTGGCCAAATTCTGAGCAAAGCTGCTATCACAAGCGCCTAGGCTTGCCAGCGCGCCGCCGCCCATAGCGAACTGGACGCCCTGCGCCAACCGCTGGAGCAACTGCTCGCCCGCCTCTCCACCGTCACCCTCGCCCTGCTCGGCGACCTGATGCAGGGCAAGGTCGCCCAGGCCCTGGCCAACTCCGCGCTCTACCTCAACAGTTTCGGCCACGCCGTCATCGGCTGGCGCTGGCTGGAACAAGCAATCCGCGCGCAGCAAGGCCTGGCCAACGGCAACCCCGCCGACACCGAGTTCTACAAAGGCAAATTGCAGGCCGCCCGCTTCTTCCTCACCTGGGAAGTGCCCGGCGTCCACCACGCCCTGACCATCCTCGAAGCCCGCAAAGACACCTGCCTGGGCATGCAAGCCGACTGGTTCTGAGTCCAACCGGACCTTTCACGCCCCGCGCACATGCGGGGCTTTTTTATGGCTCGCGGTCAGTCTTCAGCCTTCAACACCACATACGCCTCACCGCCCGCCCGGTCATGGGCAAGGATGAAAACCTAATGGCGCCCAACCAACGAAAATTAAATCTGCCCCCTTTTTTCCCTGTAAATCATTCGTCCTCAACGACAGGTATTACTGGCGACAGAAACGGATCTAAAAAAATCTCGCACTTTCCTCTTTTGATTACTCTGACTGAAAACACACCGCGCCCATATTCAGTACTTGCCTGCTCATCGTACTCATAGATTAATCCATATGCCCCAGCAAAGTCTTTCGTCACAATGCTAACTACTTTTTGTAGGTCTTCGGCTTCAGTGCGCCGCCTATTAGGAGTGGCGTTTAACACAAGGGTATAAGCGCCATTCATTAGTAAAATTTCACATCTACCGCTTGACCATCCAAAGCTGGATAATTCATTTTTCAATTTTTTAACTTTTTGATCCACCCCCCCTTCATCCATTTCCGAAGGGGATTCGGATAATTTAATCCAACCATGAAATTCATACATAAATTATCCCCTTACAATGGAGTCCTATCGATTACTGGCTCTATACCGTATCGCCTTCCATACTCATTTAATTTTTCAATAACTGCCGGATTAGGAGCACCATCAAAATGGAAATAAGACTTTCGGCCTAATTCTACAGCAGCTTCCAAAGGTACCTTTAGCTTGGTTACGGAACGCACTTCCCATTTGGAAATTAGCAGGCTTTGTTTTCCCTATAAACTCATCACTAAAGACATAAAATTCGCGATCTTTAAATTTACCAGGAAATTTTACTGAAGAAATCCCACCCAACCTTGCTGCGATGGCGTCTGCTGCGGGGTCATTCACATTGACCTTTGTATACTTTGCAAAAACTTCCTTCCCACCCCTCGTAGCAGGACCAGCTACCTCTTTTTGACCAACTCAAATTATGCGTTACGCAATGTCCACCACCGACAACTCACGTCAGGTTCAAGCATCACCCAAGCCTCTGATGTCGAGGTATAGATATCAAAAACGACATGAATCCCTGCTCCCGCGTCATCCCGAAAAAGCTCAATAAACTTCACACTTTCCGAAGTAATGATAGCCAACTCCTGCTCAGCAAACCGCAGCACGACCTGAAACGACCCCATTACAGCGCTGAAAGAAAAATCAACCTCCAGCTCACTACTGCCAGATTTTTTTATGTAGCGACATAACGACAAACTTGGGTCAATCTCGACCGGTTCAATACCAAATTCTTCCAAAAAGTCATTGATGCTTGGAAAGTCCACCCCGGCCTCCTTAATGAATAGGTATGATTGTGCTAAGTTTTCGAGTCCCGTCCTCAAGAACTTGAAACGTACTCTGAAAATTCGCGGCCTTGCCTGATGGCTCCATAAGCAATGATTCCCTAACCTCAAATTTTCCGAACTGGTTAGTGAACGTATTCACCACGTTGCCTTCGGTTTTAACCGAAAGAGCCAAGTGCTCAGTCAGCATTTGGTAACCACTTGCATTATCTGGAACACCAAGCCTCTTCATCTCAAGGGCGAGTTGATTCGAACGAGCGGCGTTGTGGGAATTGCTAGCCACACGCCCAAATAGATAGTCAAACTTGCCCGACGCTATCTCTAACCCTTTTGGACCAACCTGTCAGTAAAGCCCATCAAAAACCGTCACTCTTCGTCCCAAAAATTCCCTGGCGGCGCATACTCACCATCCTTCAAGACAACACACCACCCGAAGTTCGTATAAAACATTTCTAGCCCAATGATTTTATAAACATCAGGCTCAATTCCCCTCAAGGTAATCAGACTGTTCGCATAGTGCGTATATTGCCCTCCCCCACCAGCAATAGCTCTTAACTCCAACTCATTACGATCCCATTCAGATACAATTCCGGATGCCTCAGGAACAGTATCCGAAAAAGAAATCTCAAATTCTTTAGATATTTTGCACAAGCAAGGAATTCGCTCCTGCCTGAGCAATTGCTCAGTGTGCATATTTTGGGGGAAGCTAATTTTTAATTTCATTTCAAAGCACTCCGAGGAACAACAACCTCACCCGAAAAATTTCTTTCAAAGGTACTAACAGGACTGAAATACTGCGTACCATGCGGGTCACGAATAGCCACAACAGAAATGCCATTTCTAGTTGTAACCCCATCCACCACAACAAAATGGGAAAAACCAGAGCCTGTAGTCTTGTCAACAACTCGAACAACTACCGGAGTTCCATTTGAGGTATATCTAGCCAAATCAGCGACATTTCTGTTCCCAAAGGCACTTGCAGGAACACCTTCAGCCTTCATCAGGCTAGCAACATCCTGAGCAAAAATTCCTTTTTCAGAGGGCGGGAGCTTTTGGATAAGAGTGCCTACATCAACTTCCTTGCCCAACGTATTCAGAACCATCCCACAAGAGTTGTGACCGCAAGTAGGCACAGGTCCTTGATTCACGACCAGACGATCACCGCCTCTCGGTATCGCATCATCAAGCAACGGATTTCTAGCGCCCGTGCCTGCAACATCTCCAGCCGTCCCTGTCGCTTTTGGACCATTAACTCAAGCCGCACGCTTCTAGGAAAAATGGCAGCGGAATCACTTGCTCACTGCCAGCCCCTGAAGATAAGACATCTCCTAAAGTAGCCGTACCAAACTCAAAATCCAAAGCAACATCAAAACAGTTAAACTCAAAACTTCTTGTAGCAACCTGCGCCTCTGGATTTATAGACTCTCTCACAGCGGCTGCAAGCACCTCTCTTACGGAGTCGCTAAGCTCCTGTTCCAAAAAAGCACTAAGCAAATCATTTTTCATGGTGCATTCTCATTTGGGGAAGGCCGTGTTTATTATCCCATCCCGAACATTCACCTTCAGAGTGCTGGTTGGTTTCCCAGAAACATCTACACCAATAATCTTGCCAACGTTATACTCTACTACATATCCACCCGGACCATTGGGAGTTACCTTCCCGTACCTCAAAGCGCTATCCACATAGTTCGAAACATCTTTTAGAGATGTACCAGCAGCAAACTTACTTGTATTGGAGAATCCGGAGTCAGGGCCATGGCGATAGAAGACATGTTCAATACCTGTCATCAGCCCACCATGCTTATAGGTGTTAGAGCTCCAAGATGCATCGATTTGACGGGGTGCCGGCAACGCTTTTAATGGTTCAGTCGCTTTTGGACCAACTTACAGTTCAATAAAGTCAAAAACCTTACCAAACAGCCGCTCAATATCTGGCCTTACCCCAAGAGACGCAAGTGCTTTATCCGTCGTCAAAGGCATGTCGTAAGGCTCAAACCCTCGACGGACAGCAATACCATATAAGGCATACTCGTCATCTTCCGCATGCTCCCAATGGGGGACATAGCCAATTACCTGATATATCTTAAAAATTTCATCATGAAAATCCATCAAGTCGTACAAAAATACAGGGGCGTCATCTAGCGATAGTGCTTGAGCGCACCACGTATTAAACTCATCCCTGCTTATAGCCCCACAAAAAAGACAGGTGATAACAAACGCTATCAGCTCATCGCTGAAGCAACCAGTCTCACTCAGATTCACATTCCACCTCCCATGGCTTCGCCACCGATGTGCCCCGTCTTTGAATGAATCAGTTCAGGGACTAACTGCATTCGCCCACTATCCTGATGGTGATGCCACGTATAGCCATCAATTTTCTTTGCCCCTGCGTTAATCTGCTGAAGCTGCTTAGCAGTAAAACTTGAGGCTTTCACTTGACCTTGCTGAATCGCCCCTAACAAATCTTTGGTCGCAAGTTTCATCTGCCCTACATAGCTCGCAGATTTGAAGACATCAATTGATATCCGCGTATCAAATGCAGCCACATCATCAAATATAGGGAAGCCCCTGTTATCGAATACGATCCCCGTTACCGGATGGCGCTGCCCGGCAAGATGCACATTTCGACCATCGACTGGCGGAACCGTAGTGGAAAGAACATTGTCGCGCCCATAATTAGACTCAAGCTCATTTCTGGTGGTTTGCGGATTGTACGGAGCCTCGGAGCCTTTACCTTTTGGACCCTCCGTAGCATGCACCACACACCCACCGGCCCCACACTGCAGGCACGGCCCTGTATTGTGCACCCACGTTTTCAGACTCCCTACATAGAAGGTATGTCCTATATCCACTGTCAGGTTATAGGTCACGCCCTGGGGCTGGACCATCTCGATGGACTCGACCCGTATGGATGCTTCATTGCTGCTGCCATCGCCCAACGACTGCAGTTCATCTCCAGGCTTCAGGCCGATCGCTGGTACGAAATCTTTGCGAGCAGGCACATAGAAGGGGTGCCCCGGAGTAACCAGCAGAGTGTCGGTCTGATCCTTGTCGAGGGCGTTCAGTTTCAATCGGTAGATTGCCTGGTCAGTCCGCACGTGCGTGGCGGTGACCGCTGCGGCAAAGGGCTTACCGCCCTTCTCAGGCTTGCTCCAGACGATGTCGCCGGCCTTGAGGGTTTCGATCGCCTTGTCGCCGTCCGGTGTCGAAACCATGGTTCCTGCGGCAAAGCAGCATGGCTTGACCAGCTTCCCAGTGGTGGTCTGGTTGGAGTATTTGGCTAGATCCTGTTGAGAGGGGGTGATCTTGCCCGCCTCCAGCTTTCTGAGCTTCGCACTGAGCTCCTCGATAGCGATGACGGTCTCGGCAGCCTTGGTACTCAGCTTGCTCGCACCCGCCGCCTTGAGGACGGTTGCCAGCCGCTCGAGCTTGGCCAGCTTGGCAGTGGGCCCCAGTGCGTCCCAGATACCGGGTTCGACTATCTCACTGAGCGCTTGCCCCAACTCCGCAACGACCTTGAAGTTTCCGGCATATTCCTGCTGTAGCTTCTGTATCTCCCGAACTTCCACGGGCAACTGATTGATTTGCCCATCCATATTGGCAATGAGTTCGTCCAGCTTCTTCTGCGTATCTTTTATATAGAGCTCGCGCGCCTCTGCATCCAACTGGGCCTGAAGCTCCTGCGGACTCGCCGACTTTAGATACTCCTCACGCTTTGCCGCATCTCGGGCACTTGCATCTCTGGCCTTGTCACTGGCCATATCAAAAAGAATATTCTTGACGTCCTGGCCATCCCGCCATTGTTGATTGGAAAACTCTTTTTCCAATACAGCACTGGCATAGCGATCCTGGACTTTGTCCATTGCCGCTCTGCCCTCGGCTACTTCTCGCTCGATCTGCTCACAATTCCCGTTTGCCCGGCAGTTCTTCAGGCGCTCGGTATTCTCCGCACTGATCTTTTGGTACTTGGCCTTGATCTGCTCACAGGTGCCAGCCTGCTCACAGCCATCGAGCTCTCGAACAAGGGCCTGGACATCCTGATGGCGCAGGTAGTTATTGGCCGTCGCGTTGGCCGCAACCGCGGCTGCAATTTCCGCATTGCCATCTGACATACCTGCTGCCAGGGCACCCACGAGTTGGGAGATGACCAGCAGCTTCTCCCGCCCTTCCCGGTACGCATCGCTGGTTTTATCGAGGTCGGCTGGCAACACATGTTCGCCAATCCACTTGAGCATCAGCTCGTTGGCGCCAGCGGCGATGGCACCGGTCCGGAAGTCGCCACCCATGGCTTCGGACAGGAGGCCACCTAACGTCGCGTGGAGTGCGACCTTCTCGAAGCTGCCCGTCTCAAGACGCAATCCACCGATGATGTCGGCACCTGCGGCGCCTGCAATCGCAACGGCGTTGGCAACTGCTGCGCTTTTGAGGTTGTCCTTGAGGCTGCCGCCATAAACGGCGGTCTTAACACCGGCTTGAACTGCAGTGACCTTGGCAACCTGGCCGACACTTTGCCAGTTGAACCCCATTGAGCCGGGGCTGTAGTTCCCCACCAGCCCCGCTGTCACGCCGCCCACCACATACCCTTTGACGGCGTCCTTGGAGGTCATGTCCTTGGCGATTGCGCCCAGGTTTCCGCGGTTGTTGATGGTGCTGATGGTCCCCTGTACGGCAGCAGCCTGGAATGCGCCCTGAGCGACCCCTCCTACTACCGTTCCAGCTAGGCCGCCCTCAACGGCACCGCTAACCGTAGAAGCAATCACGGATCCAGCACCGGCAGTCAGGTAGGTGACGATGATCGCGATGATGATCTGCGCCCCGCCACCCAACCCCGAGTGGCTGTACTTGAAGGAGTCGTGTACCTCCTTCACGCGTCGCCAATCGATGTCGCCACGCTTCTCGGCATCCTTGAGCCACGCCAGTTGCGGGTCAGCACTGACCATGACGTCGATGGTCTCGCTGACAGTCTTCTGATTGATCTGCTTGATGTCGATCTTCAAGCCTTCAACCGCCTTGATGGCGATCTCGCCCTGGGCGATGAGCTGGCTCTGCAGCACCGTTTCATCGGTATTGCCTTTGCCGCTCATGGAGTTCCAGACGAAGCTGCTCTTGCTCTTCTCGTGGCTCTCCTGATGCAAGTCCTTCACTGCTTCGAAGGTGATGGCGCCACCGCTGTCCAGGGTCAGGTTGCCGCCACTTTCGAGGCGAGCACGCTGATAGAGCTGGTCGCCCTCGCTGACCAGAGAGAGGTCACCCCCTGTTGTGATGGTGGTGCCGACATTTCGGACATCGGTCACTTCGTCGCGCTGGCTCTTCTTGGCGCCGAAGGCTCCCTTCTTCTTCATGTCGTACAGGTGGTAGTCGCTGTCCTGTCCGGCAGTCAGGGCCAACTGTTCGCCGGCATACAGGTAGGCCTCTTCACCGGCCTTGAGCTGGCTGGCACTGAGCAGCAGGTTGCCACCCGCCTCGATATCGAGGCCGCCACCCGCCTCGATCACCGCCGCCTGCTGGCGGACGGTGCTGTCTTCCTTGTTGACCTTCTTGCCACTGCGCTTGTAGCGGTACTCACTGCTGGTCTCGTCGGCTGCCGCGGCGATGGTGATGTCGCGCTCGGTCTCCAGGCTGACATCGCCCCCCGCCTTGACGGTGCTGGCAATCACGGCGAGATCCTGCCCGGCGCTGGCATCCAGATCCCCCCCCACCTGCACATCACTCCCATGCTGGGTGGTGCTGGTGGTGCTCCAGAAATGGCGCTTGTCCTTGCGCATGCTGCCGTTTTCCTCGGCAGCAGAGGCGATTACCAGGTCGTTGCCGGCCTTCAGGGTGGCGTTGCCGCCGGCCTTGAGGCTGCCGCCGATATTCTGGATGTCCTTCCCGGCGGTGAGGGTCATGCTGTTGCCGGCCTCGATGCCGGCTGCCTTGTCCACCACGCTGGTGAGCTGGCTGAAGCTCCTGCCGCTGCGGGACTCCTGGCTGATGGTGCGCTCGTTGGTGATGTCGCCGGTGAGGGCGATAGCGCTGACATCCTTGCCGTTGATGAGGCCGCCACGGGCATTGCGGATGCTGTCGGTGGCGAGCAGGGACAGGCGCTCGCCGGCCTGCATCAGGCCGCTGTTGCTGACGTTGAGGGCCGAGGCCTGGAGGTTGTTGCTGGCCCGCAGGGTGCCGCTGTTGGTGAGGGTGGTGCCGCTGATCAGCGCCACGTCGCGGCCCTGGATCAGCGCGCCGCTCGGGGCCAGGCGGTCTTTGGCCTGGGCCAGGTAGAGCACCGGTACCAGCACCTTCTGCCCACTGACCTCCTGCTCCTCCATCCACACGATGTCGTGGGTCAGCGCGGCGACCTGCTCCGCGCTCAGGGCGATGCCCGGGGCGAGGTTGAGGCGCTCCTTGCTGGCGAGGGCGTTGTCCATCAGGTACTTGAACTGGGCCTCGTCGGAGGCCAGCCCATCCAGGAAGCGCTTGCCGGTACGGGCGATGACCGCCTCCCGGAGCAGGCGCTGCTCATACAGGCCGTCCCCCAGGCGACGCTGGGTCTCGTCCGGTTTGAAGCCCAGGCGGTCCAGCAGGTAGCTGGAGTTGATGAAGCCCGACAGGCTGGCGAAGACCGGGTTGGTCTCGATCAGGTAGGGGTGGCCGGGGTTGGTATTGACCCGGAACAACCCGTTCTGCCCCTGGGGCAGACTGAACCCGGGCAAGGCGACGGGGTTGATGGCCTGCTGCTGGGCGTCGGGTGCCAGTTGGGCATTCAGCCGGACCACCAACGGCTGGCTGGAATCGGAAACCTGGCTGTCCAGGCTGCGGCTCGCGCCGGCCTGGGGGGCCTGGCCGGTGATGACGGCATCGTTGGTGAGCGGCTGGGTCGCCTGGATGCTCACATTGCCGCCCGCCTGGATGATGGCCGGCGCAGCGGAGCCGGTCGGCGTGCGGGTTTCGATGTCGCTCACCAGGTTCCAGGCGTACAGCGCGCCGGGCATCTCCTTGGGCATCGGACGGGCGTTGTAGGGGTCGATGTAGTTCCCGCGGAAACGCTCGTCGGTACCGTCCGTGACGCGCCCGGTGTTGAAGCGGCGCGTGCGCTCGATGGTGCCGCTGGCCGCGCCGGTGTTGTCCAGGCTGGTGGCCACGATGGCGATGTTGCCGGTGGCGCTGAGGCTGCTGTACAGGTTGCTGACCGCACCGCCCTGGATGTCCAGGTTGCCGCCCGAGTTGATCCGGCCGGCGGCGGAATCGCTGGCGACGATGGTCTTGAAGCGTTCGGTGGCCACGTAGTCGACGTTGTGGTGGTCACCGCTGCAGTCGTAGCAGACCACGCTGATGTAGCCGTAGGTGAGCTCACGGCCCTCGACGAAGGTCTCTTTGCGGTTGCTCAGCACGGCAGCCCGCAGGCTCATGTCGCCCGAGCTTTCCAGCGTCCCGGAGATGTTCTCCAGGCGGGTCAGTTGGGCCCCGGCATCATCCCTCGCAACGCTCAGGCTCCCCAGGCTGTAGAG
>NZ_LXJQ01000041.1:0-57315 GCF_001728925.1 Pseudomonas sp. 1D4 | reverse complement strand
CCACCGCCATATCGAGGCGGGCCTGTCACCGGTGCAGGCGGCGTTCAAGGGCAGCCGCGAGATCGCCTTCGCGGTGATCGCCATGACCCTGACCCTGGCGGCGGTCTACGCGCCCATCGGCTTCATGCAGGGCACCTCGGGCAAGCTCTTCACCGAGTTTTCCTGGACCCTGGCCGGCGCGGTGCTGGTCTCCGGCTTCGTGGCCCTCACTCTGTCACCGATGATGTGCGCTCAGTTGCTCCGGCCGCACCGGGCGGAGCAGCGCCATGGTCGCCTGTACAACCTGATCGAAGGCTTTCTCAACGGCCTCACCTACAGCTACCGGCACCTGCTGGAGCGGGTGTTGCGCGCCTGGGTGCTGATCGCGCTGTTCCTCGTCGGCGTGCTGCTGCTGTGCCTGTGGATGTTCAGCGGCCTGCGCAGCGAGCTGGCGCCCACCGAGGATACCGGCACCATCGTCAGCACCCTCAACGGCCCGGATGGCGCCACCCTGCAGTACACCGCGCGCTACGCCCGGCAACTGGAAGAGGCCTACCGCGGCATCCCCGAGGCCAACCGCTACATGGTGGTGGTGGGCTTCCCCACCGTGGCCCAGGGAATTTCCTTCCTCAAGCTGGAGGACTGGAGCGCGCGCAGCCGCAGCCAGTTCGAGATCCGCGATGCCTTGCTGCCCAGGCTGCAGGACATCCCCGGTGTGCGGGCCTTCCCGGTGAACCGCCCGCCGCTGGGGCAGAGCGCGCGCAACCAGCCGGTGAACTTCGTCATCCGCTCGTCCCTGGAGTACGCCGAGCTGCAGCAGTACGTGGACCAGTTGCTGCAGCGGGTGCGTGACTACCCGGGGCTGGAGAGCATCGACACCGACCTCAAGCTCAACACCCCGCAGCTCAAGGTCACGGTGAACCGCGAGCAGGCCACCGCCGTGGGCACCGACGTCGCCACCATCGGCCGCAGCCTGGAAAGCCTGTTCGGCAGCCGCCAGGTGACCCGCTTCAAGCAGAACGGCGAGCAGTACGACGTGCTGGTGCAACTGGCGGACGTCGACCGCAGCAACCCGGACGACCTCAACCGGGTCTACGTGCGCGGGCGCGACGGCAGCATGGTGCAGCTCTCCAACCTGATCGAGGTGGAGGAAACCGTCGCCCCTCGGGAGCTGAACCACTTCAACCAGTTGCGCGCGGTGACCCTCAGCGCCAACGTCGGCTCCGGCTACACCCTGGGGGAGGCGCTGGACCACCTGGAGACGGTGGCCCGTGAAGTGCTGCCCGCCGAGACCCAGTTCGACTACACCGGCATCTCCCGTGATTTCAAGGCCTCCGGCGCGGGCGTGGCGCTGACCTTCGCGCTGGCGCTGGTGTTCATCTACCTGGTGCTGGCAGCGCAGTTCGAGAGCTTCGTCGACCCGCTGGTGATCCTCTTCAGCGTGCCGCTCTCCATGGCCGGCGCGCTGCTGGCGCTGGAGCTGTTCGGTGGCACCCTGAACATCTATTCCCAGGTGGGGATGGTCACCCTCATCGGGTTGATCACCAAGCACGGCATCCTCATTGTCGAGTTCGCCAACCAGCAGTTGCGCGAGGGTCGTGGTCTGGATGAGTCGGTCATGGAGGCGGCCGTGCAGCGGCTGCGGCCGATCCTGATGACCACCGGCGCCATGGTGCTGGGCTCCCTGCCGCTGGCCATCGCCACCGGCGCCGGGGCGGAGAGCCGCCGGCAGATCGGCATGGTCATCGTCGGGGGGCTGCTGGTGGGCACGTTCTTCACGCTGTTCGTGGTGCCCACGCTGTACCGCAAGCTGCGCCAGTGGCGGCCTATCCGCCCGCTGGTGGAGCGGGAGGCGGGGAAGGTGCTGGGGGCCTGATCAGGCGCGCACGCGCTCCTGCTGGGTGACCTGCTGGCAGATCTCGATGATCTGCTCGCGCATCCAGCGGTTGGCCGGGTCCTGGTCGGTGCTTTCGTGCCAGTAAAGGTGGGTCTCCAGGGCGGGCACGTCGTTCACCGGCAGGTCGACGAAGTGCAGGTCGTGGCGGCGGGCGAAGCGCTCCGGCACGGTCATCGCCATGTCGGTGCTCTGCAGCACGGTGGAAGCCATCATGTAGTGCTGCGAGCGCAGCGCGACCTTGCGCTGGATGCCCATCTTGCCCAGGGCCAGGTCCACGTAGCCCAGGCCGTTGCGGCGGCTGGAGATGTGGATGTGCGACAGCGAGAGGTACTCGTCCAGGCTGATGCGCTCCTTGGCCAGCGGATGGCCACGGCGCATGGCGCACACGTAGCGATCCTCCATCAGCTTCACGTGGCGCACCTGCGGGTCGGTGTTCAGCGGCGCGTCGACGGCGAAGTCCAGGCGCCCGGCGGCCAGCTCCTTGGTGGTCTCGCGGCGCTTGGCGAGGAAGCTCTCCACCTGCACCTGGGGCGCCAGGCGGCGCAGGCGCTGGAACAGCAGCGGCAGGATCACCGCCTCGCTGAGGTCGGTCATGCTGATGCGGTAGGTCTTGTTGGCCTGCAGCGGGTTGAAGGTGCGGCTCTCCTGCACCGAGACCCGCAGCAACTGCAGCGCGTTGCGCACCGGACCGATGATGTTCTGCGCCATCGGCGTGGGCACCATGCCCTGGGCGGTACGGACGAACAGCGGGTCGTTGAAGGTCTCGCGCAGGCGGGCGAGGGCGTTGGACACGGCGGGCTGGGTGATGCCGACGATCTGCCCGGCACGGGTCAGGTTGGCCTCGGTGTAGATGGCGTCGAAGACGATGAACAGGTTCAGGTCCACCTTGTTGAGGTTCATGCCGCACGTGCTCCTTGGATTGTTCTTGTCGAGGGATGCACCATATCGCTTATGAATGTTCATGCATATCGATAATAGGCTGGGTAAATCTTAATCCCTGTTCTAGCATTCTTTCCAGACTCTCCAGGTCATTCCTCACCCTCCTCAGAAGGTACGCCGCATGGATTTCGCCTATTCGCCCAAGGTCCAGGAACTGCGTGAGCGCGTCACCGCGTTCATGGACACCTACGTCTATCCCGCCGAGCCGGTGTTCGAGAAGCAGGTCGCCGAAGGCGACCGCTGGCAGCCCACCGCGATCATGGAAGAGCTCAAGGCCAAGGCGAAGGCCGAAGGCCTGTGGAACCTGTTCCTGCCCGAGTCCGAATACGGTGCCGGCCTGACCAACATGGAATACGCGCCCCTGGCCGAGATCATGGGCCGCTCGCTGCTGGGCCCGGAGCCGTTCAACTGCTCCGCGCCGGACACCGGCAACATGGAAGTGCTGGTGCGCTACGGCAACGAAGCGCAGAAGAAGCAGTGGCTGGAGCCACTGCTGCGTGGCGAGATCCGCTCCGCCTTCGCCATGACCGAGCCGGGCGTGGCTTCGTCCGATGCCACCAACATGGAAGCCCGTGCCGAACGCCAGGGTGACGAGTGGGTCATCAACGGCCGCAAGTGGTGGACCTCCGGTGCCTGCGACCCGCGCTGCAAGGTGATGATCTTCATGGGCCTGAGCAACCCGGATGCGCCGCGCCACCAGCAGCACTCCATGATCCTCGTGCCCACCGATGCCCCCGGCGTGAAGATCCTCCGCCCGCTGCCGGTGTTCGGCTATGACGACGCCCCCCACGGCCACGCCGAGGTGCTGTTCGAGAACGTCCGCGTGCCTTACGAGAATGTGCTGCTGGGCGAAGGCCGTGGCTTCGAGATCGCCCAGGGCCGCCTCGGCCCAGGCCGTATCCACCACTGCATGCGCTCCATCGGCATGGCCGAACGCGCCCTGGAGCTGATGTGCAGGCGCGCCGTCAGCCGCACCGCCTTCGGCAAGCCCCTGGCCCGCCTGGGCGGCAACATCGACAAGATCGCCGACTCGCGGATGGAGATCGACATGGCCCGGCTGCTGACCCTGAAGGCGGCCTACATGATGGACACCGCCGGCAACAAGGTGGCCAAGAGTGAGATCGCCCAGATCAAGGTGGTGGCGCCCAACGTCGCCCTGCGGGTGATCGACCGCGCCATCCAGATCCATGGCGGCGCCGGCGTCTCCAACGACTTCCCGCTGGCCTACATGTACGCCATGCAGCGCACCCTGCGCCTGGCCGATGGCCCGGACGAAGTACACCGCGCCGCCATCGGCAAGTACGAGATCGGCAAGTACGTACCGCGCGAGATGATGCGCAGCAGCCACTGATCGCCCGCGCAGCAACAGCGAGGCCCGCACGGTTCACCGTGCGGGCCTCGTGCGTATCAGGGGCTGTGGGCTCCAGTCGCGCGCGGGCATCAGGTGGGCCGTGGCCGAAACCGCATCTGCTGCCTGATCAGTTGCGTGACAAACAGTGGGTCAATCCTGGTGGGGCTGGGAGGGTTCCGAGGGGCTGCTGGCGGCTGCGTGCTGTGCGCGCAGCCATTCCAGGCGCTGGTGCAGTTGGGCGGCGAAGGTGCGGGCGGCCAGTTCTTCGTGGAAGTTCACCGCCCGCGCGCCCATGCGCACCTGCCAGATCACCCGACCCCGTTGTTCGAGTACATCGATCCGCACGTCCTTCATCGCTGCCCGCGCTCCTCCTGATGGACCGGCTGCGGCTTGCGTGTGCGGATCAGCGAGATCAGCACGCCACCGGCCAGGAGGCCACAGGTTACGCCAAGGGAAACCAGGGCGGGAATCTTGCCGATGAAGCTCTGCAGGAAAATCTTGCCGCCGATGAAGATCAGCACCAGGGCCAGGGCGTACCTGAGGTAGACGAAGCGGTGCATGAGCGCTGCCAGGGCGAAGTACAGCGAACGCAGGCCGAGGATGGCGAAGATGTTCGAGGTGTAGACGATGAACGGGTCCTGGGTGATGGCGAAGATCGCCGGGACGCTGTCCACCGCGAAAACCAGGTCGGCCAGCTCGATCAGCACCAGGGTCAGGAACAGCGGCGTGGCATGCAGCAGGGTGCCCCCGCTGGCGGTGGGCAGCCGCACGAAGAAGCGCTTGCCGTGCAGGTCCTGGGTCAGGCGCAGGTGCCCCCGCAGGAAGCGCAGCACCGGGTTGTGCGACAGGTCGCGCTCGCCCTGGTCGCGGCTGAGCAGCATCTTCACGCCGGTGAACAGCAGAAAGCCGCCGAACAGGTAGAGCATCCAGTCGAAGCGCTGCACCAGCGCCGCGCCGATGCCGATCATCAGTGCCCGCAGCACGATCACCCCGAGAATCCCCCAGAACAGCACACGGTGCTGGTAGAGCCTGGGCACGGCGAAGAAACCGAAGATCATCGCCATGACGAACACGTTGTCCATCGACAGCGACTGCTCCACCAGGAAACCGGTGTAGAACTCCAGCGCCGGCTGCGCCCCCAGCTCCCACCAGACCCAGCCGCCAAAGGCCAGCCCGGCGGTGAAGTAGCCGCTGTAGAGCAGCAGGCTTTCGCGCACGCCGATCTCGCGCTCATGGCGGTGCAGCACACCCAGGTCGAACGCCAGCAGCGCCACCACGACCAGCAGAAAGCTCAGCCACAGCCAGGTGGCGGTACCGAGGAAGTCGGTGAACAGGAATGCGTGAAGGGCCTCCATCGGTACTCCTTGTCCCGGGCAATCGACGCACAGCGCGTGATGCACTGTGCATGGATAACTATGGACCCGGGCAAGGGGCGGAGGTGCGGTAAAACAGCGCGTCAGTAGACCCAGACTTCGACGCGACGGTTGCGGATGCGGCCTTCGTCGCTGTCCGCTGCCACCGGCAGTTCGTCGCCTAGGCCGACGATGTCGCGGAAGCTTACGCCGGCCTTGGCCAGCTCGCGGCGAACCGCCATGGCACGCAGCTTGGAGAGCAGGGCTGCACGGCTCGGGTCCGGCTTGGCGTCGCCGAAGCCCACCAGCACCACCTGGTTGGCCAGCTTGCCGCTGTCCTTCAGGTAGGCCATCACCCGCTCCACGTCACGCAGTGCCTTGTTGTCGAGGTTGGCGCTGCCCTCCTGGAAGCGGAAGTTCACCGACAGCCGCTGCGCCTCGCCGGCCAGTTGGCGATAGGCTTTGGGCATGCCGATCTGGGGCGTCACCTTCACCGTTTGCACCGTCTGGGCGACGAACCCGGTCTGGGCGACGATGGCCTGGCCACGTGGGCCCTGGGCGAAGCGCACCAGCGCCTGGGCCCAGGCGTTCTTTTCGCCCGGCTTCACATAGAGGAACAGCCGGCGGGAGAGCGGGTAGTCCTCGGTGGCGATCAGGGTGGTGGACGGGCCCATGGCCTGTGAGTCGCCATCGGCAATCGCCAGGGTGTGCGCCTTGCCTACCGAGGCCAGCCCGACGAAGCCGATGCCCTGCGGGTCGGCAGCCACCGCCTCGGCCAGGCGATCGTTGGATTCGAAGCGGTTGGCACCGGCTGCCAGGGTCTTGCCGTGGCTGGCCAGCACCAGTTCCTTGAAGGTGTCGAAGGTGCCGGATTTGTCGTCGCGGGCGTATAGGTGGATCGCGCCGCCCTTGCCGCCAAGCTCTTCCCAGGTCTTCACCTCGCCGGCGAAGACACGCGCCAGTTGGGTGGTGTCCAGCTTTGCCAGCGGGTTGGACGGGTGCAGGATGATCGCCAGGCCGTCGATGGCGATGACGTTCTCGCTGTACTGGCTGCGCAGGTCGCCGAAGTGCTTCAGGTCCGCCGCTTCGGCATCCTTGATCGGGCGGGAGGAGGCGGCCAGGTCCGCGCTGCCGTCCTTGAGGGCAACGAAGCCGGTGCCCGAGCCGTGGGCGGCCACATTGATCCGCACCTCGCGCCCGTTCGGGGCACGGCCGATCAGTTGCACTTCGTTCTCCTGGCTGCCGGCTTCCTGGCGGATGTTGCCCAGGCCTTCTTCCTCCATCAGGCCGCGTACCAGGGCCGGCCCCAGCTTGGCGCCAATGGTGTTGGAGCCCTGGATGCGCAGCGCCGGTGAGCGGTCGGCGGGGACGGGCAGGGCGGCGAACACCGACCAGGGCAGGGCGTAACAGACGAAGCCGAGCAGCAACAGACTGAGGGTACGGCTCCAGATTTCTCGTTCGGTGACGTCGCGCGTCATGCAGCGGTGCCTTCTGTTGGGCGGGAGGAGCCGCGAGATTAAGTCAGCGAGGTGACGGTGATATGACAGAGAGGCTCTGGCGTGGGCCTCTTCGAAGGCCTAGGACGTTTCGCCCGGCCCGCCCGTCTGGCGCCTACCCCGGGTGCAGGTTCCCCCGGCATACGGGCCCCGGGGGCGTCGGTATGGTGCGCGTTTCGTTCGCCCAGGCCCCCGCCGGGGCGAGCAGGTCGCCCCGCGTGGGCAATGAAGCTGCAAGGAGTGAGAGACATGCCAGGCTTTTTCGAGCTGAAGAAATACGGCAGTGGCGAATACCGTTTTCGCCTGAAGACACGGGAGGCCCAAGTGATGGTGGAGAGCGGGCGCTACCCCTGCCGGGACAGCGCCGAGAAAGCCATCGCGCTGTTCCGCACCCACTGCGTCAACAGTGATCGCTTCGAGCGTCGCATGGCCTCGGGCGGCAAGAACTACTTCCGCCTCAAGGGCGCCGGCGAGGTGATCCTCGAGAGCCACCTGTACGACTCCGAGCCGACCCGCGAAGAAGCCATCGAGGCCATCATGCGCGTGGGCGTCACCCCGCACGTCGAAGAAGCCTGACGCGCCGGGTGAAATGAAGAAGCCCGGCGTTTGCCAGATCAGGCGTTGCGGGCGAGCAGGGCGCGGGCCACCCGCGAGCCGTTGTCCTTGCCCAGCACGGTGCAGATGCGTTGCCCGGCGGCGGCGAGCCGGTCGAGGTCGATGCCGGTCTCGATGCCCAGGCCGTTCATCAGGTAGAGCACATCCTCGGTGGCGACGTTGCCGGTGGCGCCCTTGGCGTAGGGGCAACCGCCGAGTCCGGCGACCGAGCTGTCGAACACGCTGATGCCTTCCAGCAGGCTGGCGTAGATGTTCGCCACGGCCTGGCCGTAGGTGTCGTGGAAGTGGCCGGCCAGTTGCTCCCGGGGGATGCGCGCGCCCACCACCTCGAACATCCGGCGGGTGCTGCCGGCGTTGCCGGTGCCGATGGTGTCGCCCAGGGAGACCTCGTAGCAGCCCATGGCATGCAGCTCGGCCGCCACCGCTGCCACCTGTTCGGCGGCCACCTCGCCCTCGTAGGGGCAGCCCAGCACGCAGGACACATAGCCACGCACGCTGACACCCTGGGCGCGGGCGGCTTCCACCACCGGCACGAAGCGCGCCAGGCTCTCGGCGATGGAGCAGTTGATGTTCTTCTGCGAGAAGGCCTCGGACGCGGCAGCGAACACCGCCACCTCCTTCACCCCGGCCTCCAGGGCGGCTTCGAAGCCCTTCATGTTCGGCGCCAGGGCGGCGTAGGTGACGCCCGGCTTGCGCTGGATCTGCGCGAACACTTCGGCGGAACCGGCCATCTGCGGCACCCACTTGGGCGATACGAAGCTGCCCACCTCCACATAGCCGAGGCCGGCGGCGGTGAGGTCGTCCACCAGGCGCACCTTGTCGGCGACGCTGATGGGCTGCTTCTCGTTCTGCAGGCCGTCACGGGGGCCGACTTCGACCAGGCGGACCTTCTTGGGGATCGTCATTGCGTCATCTCTCTCATTCATCGGCGTTCGGTGCTCGATGGGTTTCGCTTCGCTCGCGGAATACGGGTTGTTTCTGCGTAGGGTGGACATTGCTTTTCATGTCCACCGGCGGTGCTGGGCCGGGCCAGGTTGGTGGATGTAAAGAGCGACATCCACCCTACGGTGCAGCGCCCTCTCAGGCCTCTTCCAGCTCCACCAGCGCGGTGCCTTCGGCGACCAGTTCGCCTTCGCTGCAGTACAGCGCCTTGACCACCCCGGCGTGGGGCGCGCGGATGCTGTGCTCCATCTTCATCGCCTCCAGCACCACCAGGGCGGTGCCGGCTTCCACGGCCTGGCCGGCTTCCACCAGCACGCGCACGATACTGCCGTTCATCGGCGCCGTCAGCCCGCCCTGGTGGCTGTGGCTGGCCTCGGCCTCGGCGATGGGATCGACGCGGGTGATGGTGTGCAGCGTGCCGTCCCACTCCAGGTAGAGGGTTTCACCCCGGCGGATGGCCAGCAGCGTGCGGCGCACGCCGTCCAGCTCCAGGGCCAGCCGCTCGCCTTCCAGGCGGATCGGGCTGTCGGCCCGGCCGCGCAGGCGCACGACCTGGCGCTCCTCGCCGCAGGCCAGGTGCAGGTCGGTCTCGCGGGGCAGGCCCGCGCGCCAGCCACTGTTGCCACTCCAGGGCGAATGCGGGTCGTCGCTGCGCACCCGGGCGGCATCGCCCTGGCGGAAGGCTTCGGCAGCCAGTTGCCAGACCTGCTCGGGCAGGGCGGCAGGGGCGGGAAGCAGGTGTGCCTGGTGGCGCTCGATGAAGCCGGTGTCCAGTTCGGCCGCGGCGAAGGCCGGGTGGCCCAGCACGCGGCGGAGGAAGGCCAGGTTGGTGCGGAAGCCGCCCACGGCGGTGTCCTCCAGCATGGCCAGCAGGCGCTGGCGCGCTTCCTCGCGGTTCTCGCCCCAGGCGATCAGCTTGGCCAGCATGGGGTCGTAGAAGGGCGATACGTCGTCACCCTCGGCCACGCCGCTGTCCACCCGGCGGCCCTCGCCGGGCGCGGGCTCGCGGTACAGGTCCAGGTGGCCGCTGGCGGGCAGGAAGCCGCCTTCCGGGTCTTCGGCGTACAGGCGCACTTCGATGGCATGACCCATCAGCGGCACCTGCGCCTGGGTGATGGGCAGGGTTTCGCCGCGGGCGACGCGGATCTGCCAGGCCACCAGGTCGAGGCCGGTGATGGCCTCGGTGACCGGGTGCTCCACCTGCAGGCGGGTGTTCATCTCCATGAAGAAGAAGTCACCGCGCGCATCCAGCAGGAATTCCACGGTGCCGGCACCCACGTAGCCGATGGCCTGGGCCGCGCGCACAGCGGCCTCGCCCATGGCGCGGCGCTGCTCGGCCGAGAGGCCGGGGGCGGGGGCTTCCTCCACCACCTTCTGGTGGCGGCGCTGGATGGAGCAGTCGCGTTCGTTGAGGTACAGGCAGTTGCCGTGGCGGTCGGCGAAGACCTGGATCTCCACATGGCGCGGCTTGAGCACGTACTTCTCCACCAGCATGCGGGCGTCGCCGAAGGCGGCCTGGGCCTCGCGCTGGGCAGAGGAGAGCGCCTCGGCCAGGTCGGCCTCGCGCTCCACCACCTTCATGCCCTTGCCGCCACCGCCGGCGGCGGCCTTCAGCAGCACCGGGTAGCCGATGCGCTCGGCGGCGGTGCGGAAGGTCTCCAGGGCCTGGTCCTCGCCGTGGTAGCCGGGCACCAGGGGCACGCCGGCTTCCTCCATCAGCGCCTTGGCGGCGGACTTGCTGCCCATGGCGTCGATGGCGCTGGCCGGCGGGCCGAGGAACACCAGCCCGGCGGCCTCGATGGCACGGGCGAAGCCGGCGTTCTCCGAGAGGAAGCCGTAGCCGGGGTGGATGGCCTGGGCGCCGCTGGCCTGGGCGGCGGCGATCAGCGCGTCCACCCGCAGGTAGCTCTCCGCCGGCTTGGCGCCGCCGAGGTTGATGGCCATGTCCGCCTCGCGCACGTGGCGGGCGTTGCGGTCGATCTCGCTGTGGACGGCCACGGTGCGAATGCCCAGCGCCTTGGCGGTGCGCATCACCCGGCAGGCGATCTCGCCACGGTTGGCGATCAGCAAGGTGGTGATCATGGTCATTGCTCCTGCCAGGAGGGTTTGCGTTTCTCCAGGAAGGCATTGAGCCCTTCCTGGCCTTCGGCGCTCACGCGGATGCGGGCGATGGCGTTCTCGGTGTAGCGGCGCAGGTTGGGGCTGAGCACCCCGCTGCCCACTTCCCGCAGCAGGTCCTTGCTGGCGCGCATGGCCTGGGGGCTGTTGAGCAGCAGGTTGGCGGTCCAGCTCTCCACCGCCTGGTCCAGTTCCTCGGCCGGGTAGCACTCGGCCAGCAGGCCCAGCTCACGGGCCCGCTCGCCGTTGAAGCGCTCGGCGGTGAGGGCGTAGCGGCGCGCGGCACGCTCGCCGATGGCCTGGACCACGAAGGGGCTGATCACCGCCGGTGCCAGGCCGATGCGCACCTCCGAGAGGGAGAACTGCGCGTCGATGGCGCCGATGGCCATGTCGCAGCAGCTGATCAGGCCCAGGGCACCGCCGAAGGCCGCGCCCTGGACCACCGCCAGGGTTGGCACCTTGAGCTGGTAGAGGGCGTACATCAGCTCGGCCAGCTCGCGGGCGTCATCCAGGTTGGCGTTGTAGTCCAGGCGGGCGGACTCCTGCATCCAGGCCAGGTCAGCCCCGGCGGAGAAGTGCCGGCCCCGGCCGCGGAGGATGAGGAAGCGCACCTGGCCGTGCTCCTTGACGGCATCCAGGGCGAGGATCAGCTCGCGGATCATCCCGGCGTTGAAGGCGTTGTTCTTGTCCGGACGGTTCAGCCAGAGGGTGGCGACGCCATTGGCGGCGATGTCCAGTTGCAGGGTGTTGAAGTCGGTCATATGGGCTCCGGGAGAGGGCTACATGCGGAACACGCCGAAGCGGGTCGCTTCGATCGGCGCGTTGAGGCTGGCCGAGAGCGCCAGGCCAAGCACCTCGCGGGTCTGCGCCGGGTCGATGACGCCGTCGTCCCAGAGCCGCGCGCTGGAGTAATAGGCGTGAGCCTGGCGCTCGTACTGTTCGAGGATGGGCTGCTTGATGCGTGCCTCTTCCTCGGCGCTCAGGCTGTGGCCGGCGCGTTCGCTCTGCTCGCGCTTGACCTGGGTGAGCACGCCGGCGGCCTGCTCGGCGCCCATCACGCCGATCCGCGCGTTGGGCCACATCCACAGGAATCGCGGGTCGTAGGCCCGGCCACACATGCCGTAGTTACCGGCGCCGAAGCTGCCGCCGATGATCACGGTGAACTTCGGCACCCGCGCGCAGGCCACGGCGGTGACCAGCTTGGCGCCGTGCTTGGCGATGCCGCCTTCCTCGTACTTCTTGCCCACCATGAAGCCGGTGATGTTCTGCAGGAACAGCAGCGGGATGCCGCGCTGGCAGGCCAGCTCGATGAAGTGCGCGCCTTTCTGCGCGGCCTCGGCGAAGAGGATGCCGTTGTTGGCGAGGATGGCGATGGGGTAGCCGTGAAGAAAGGCGAAGCCGCACACCAGGGTGGTCCCGAACAGGGCCTTGAACTCGTCGAAGGCGGAGTCGTCCACCAGGCGGGCGATCACTTCGCGCACGTCGAAGGGTTGCTTGGCGTCCGCCGGAATCACCCCGTACAGCTCCTCGCTGGCGTAGCGCGGTGCGATGGGCGTGCGCAGGTTCAGCTCGCCGGCCTTGCGCCAGTTGAGGTTGGCGACACTGCGGCGGGCCAGGGCCAGGGCGTGCTCGTCGTTTTCGGCGTAGTGGTCGGCCACACCGGAGGTCTTGCAGTGCACGTCGGCGCCGCCCAGCTCCTCGGCGGTCACCACCTCGCCGGTGGCGGCCTTCACCAGCGGCGGGCCGGCGAGGAAGATGGTGGCCTGGTTGCGCACCATGATGGTCTCGTCGCTCATGGCCGGCACGTAGGCGCCGCCGGCGGTGCAGGAGCCCATCACCACGGCGATCTGCGGGATGCCCTGGGCGCTCATGGTGGCCTGGTTGAAGAAGATGCGGCCGAAGTGCTCGCGGTCGGGGAAGACCTCTTCCTGGCGCGGCAGGTTGGCGCCACCGGAGTCCACCAGGTAGATGCAGGGCAGGCGGTTCTCCTGGGCGATGGCCTGGGCCCGCAGGTGCTTCTTCACCGTCAGCGGGTAGTAGGAGCCGCCCTTCACCGTGGCGTCGTTGGCCACGATCATGCATTCGACGCCTTCGACGCGGCCGATGCCGGCCACCACGCCGGCGGCGGGCACCTCTTCGCCGTAGACCTCATGGGCCGCCAGCTGGCCGATTTCGAGAAAAGGCGAGCCCGGGTCCAGCAGGCGGTTGATGCGTTCGCGCGGCAGCAGTTTGCCCCGCGAGGTGTGGCGCTCCTGGGCCTTGGCGCCGCCGCCTTCGTGGATGCGGCCGAGCAGGCGGTGCAGGTCGTCCACCTGGGCCTGCATGGCCTCGCGGTTGCGGGCGAATTCCGGGGTGCGGGTGTTGATCTGGGTATGCAGGATGGCCATCTGGGGCGCTCCGAATCGTGCGTTCGCGCCCCTCCCGGAGGGGGAGGGGCGTCGGTCGAGGATCAGCGGGTTTCGTTGAACAGCTCGCGGCCGATCAGCATGCGGCGGATCTCGCTGGTGCCGGCGCCGATCTCGTAGAGCTTGGCGTCGCGCAGCAGGCGCCCGGTGGGGAACTCGTTGATGTAGCCGTTGCCGCCGAGGATCTGGATCGCCTCCAGGGCCATCTGGGTGGCGCGTTCGGCGGTGTAGAGGATCACCCCGGCGGCGTCCTTGCGGGTGGTCTCGCCACGGTCGCAGGCCTGGGCCACGGCATAGAGGTAGGCGCGGCTGGCGGCCAGTTGGGTGTACATGTCGGCCACCTTGCCCTGGATGAACTGGAACTCGCCGATGCTCTGGCCGAACTGCTTGCGGTCGTGGATGTAGGGCACCACCACGTCCAGGCAGGCCTGCATGATGCCCACCGGGCCGCCGGCCAGCACCACGCGCTCGTAGTCCAGGCCGCTCATCAGCACCTTGACGCCACCGTTGACCGCGCCGAGGACGTTCTCCTCCGGCACTTCCACGTCATCGAAGAACAGCTCGCAGGTGTTGGAGCCGCGCATGCCGAGCTTGTCGAACTTGCTGCCACGGGAGAAACCCTTCCAGTCGCGCTCGACGATGAAGGCGGTGATGCCGTGGGGGCCCTTGTCCAGGTCGGTCTTGGCGTAGATCACGTAGGTGTTGGCGTCGGGGCCGTTGGTGATCCAGGTCTTGCTGCCGTTGAGAACGAAGCGGTCGCCCTTGCGGTCGGCGCGCAGCTTCATGGAGACCACGTCGGAGCCGGCGTTGGGCTCGCTCATGGCCAGGGCGCCGACATGCTCGCCGCTGATCAGCCTGGGCAGGTACTTCTGCTTCTGCTCGTGGGTGCCGTTGCGCTTGATCTGGTTGACGCACAGGTTGGAGTGGGCGCCGTAGGAGAGGGCCACCGAGGCCGAGCCGCGGCTGATCTCCTCCATGGCGATGACGTGGGCCATGTAGCCCAGGCCGGCACCACCGTATTCCTCGCCGACGGTCACACCCAGCAGGCCCATGTCGCCGAACTTCTTCCACAGGTCCATGGGGAAGGCGTTGTCGCGGTCGATCTCGGCGGCGCGGGGCGCCAGTTCGGCGGCGACGAAGGCTTGCACCTGTTCGCGCAGCATGTCGAGGGTGTCGCCGAGGGCGAAGTTCAGGCTCGAGTAGGTCATGGTTCCACCTGTGCTTGTGATTGTCGGTGAGTCGGGGAGGGGATCAGGCCTTGGCGGCCTGCTTGCGTTCGGTCTCGGCCAGGGCCGCCAGGCAGCGTTCCTCGGCCGTATCCAGTTCCAACTGCATCTGCTGGATATCCAGCAACTGCTGTTCGAGTTGCGCGCGGCGGGCGGCGATCTTCTCCATGAAGGTCTCCAGTTGCTTGCGGTTGCCGCTGCTGGGGTCGTAGAGGTCGATCAGCTCCTTGCACTCGGCCAGGGAAAAGCCGATGCGCTTGCCACGCAGAATGAGCTTGAGGGCCACCAGGTCCTTGGGGCTGTAGATGCGTTCCTGGCCCCGGCGCTCGGGGAAGAGCATCTCCTGCTCCTCGTAGAAGCGGATGGCGCGGGTGGTCACATCCAGTTCGCGGGCCAGGTCGGAAATGCTGTAGGTCTTGGACATGGGGGAGGGGGCTCGGCTTGTTTACCTTTACGTTAACGTAAACCTGGGTAAACTCGCTGTCAACTCGGCGCCAGGCAGCGGCAAATCGCCCCTGTGGCCCGATACTTGCTGGCTTCCAGCCTGCGGAACCGGCGCTCTTTACGGCACCGGCCGGGGGGTGTAGACAGTCAGGGCGTGCAGTCTGCCACGGCCAGGCCGGGCGGTTGCTGGAGCGAGAGATGGCGCAGGACATTCGAATAAAAATGGCGACCGATCCACTTCACCCGTCGTACCAGGCACGGCTGAAGCTGCTCAACGAAGGCGAACTGCCCCGTGGCGTGCTCCGCGAGGAGATCGATGCCTCATGGCGGCGCAGCCTCGGCCATGGGCTCAATTGCCTTGAAGGCGAGCAGCCCGAACTCCGTCACCACGACCTCGGCCTGTTGCTGGAAGGCAACCGCCTGCTGATCGACGCCGCCACTCCCGAGCTGGAGTACCTGGTCAGCCAGCAGGGCAAGGGCGGGCTGATCATCCTCGGCGACGCCCAGGCCAACCTGCTGGCCATCGAAGGCCAGACCGAATTCCTCAAGGGCTCCGGCCTGCGTGACCTGCGCCCCGGCAGTTGCTGGAGCGAATCGAGCCGGGGCACCAACGCCATCGGCACGGCGGTGGTGGAAGGCCGACCGACCCTGATCAACTGCGGCGAGCACTACCTCGACCGGCTCAGCCCGTTCTCCTGCACCTCGGTGCCGCTGCGCGATCCCCAGGGGCAGGTGGTGGGGGTGCTGGACCTGACCCGGCAAGGCGTCATGGCCCAGCCCGAGGACAACCTCGCCACCCTGATGCTGGCCGCCGGCAACATCGAGAGCCGCCTGTTTGCCCTGACCTACAGCGACCATCTGGTGGTGGCCTTCCACAACCGCCCGCAATACCTGGGCAGCGCCTGGCACGGGCTGCTGGCCCTGAGCCTGGTGGGCGAGGTGGTCGCCGCCAACGAGCGGGCCTGCGAACTGCTGCGGGTCGGGCGGGATGCCCTGGTGGGCCGCCGTGGCAGCGACCTCATCGGCGAGCGCGCCGCTCCGTTCATCGCCCGCCTGCTCAAGGGCGGCGTCAGCAGCGTGCAGACCGCCCAGGGCGAGTTCTTCTTCCGCGCGCTCCAGGTGCCCCGCCACAGCCCCCTCGGCCACACGGCCCCGGTGGCGGCCAAGGCGCCCAGCCATGCAACATCCCAGGCCCTGGAGGCACTGGCCGGCCACGACGGCCGCTTCGCCCGCGCTTTGCGCATGGCCCGCAAGGCCCTGGCCAGCGACCTGCCCGTGCTGCTGCTGGGGGAAACCGGCACTGGCAAGGAGGTGGTGGCCCGCGCCCTGCACCAGGCCAGCCCGCGTGCCGAGAAGCCCTTCGTGGCGGTGAACTGCGCAGCCATCCCCGAGGGCCTGATCGAGTCCGAGCTGTTCGGTTACCGCGAAGGCGCCTTCACCGGCTCCCGCCGTGGCGGCATGGTCGGTCGGTTGATGCAGGCCCACGGCGGCACCCTGTTCCTCGACGAGATCGGCGACATGCCCCTCGCGCTCCAGGCCCGCCTGCTGCGGGTGCTGCAGGAGCGCCGGGTGGCCCCCCTCGGCGCCGCCGAAGAGCAGGCCATCGACGTGGCGGTGATCTGCGCCACCCACCGCGACCTGCGCGGGCTGGTGCAGGAGCAGCACTTCCGCGAAGACCTCTACTACCGCATCAATGGCGTCAGCCTGCGCCTGCCGGCCCTGCGCGAGCGGGACGACCTGGCAGGGATGATCGCCAGCGTGCTGGCCCGCTTCGGTGCCAGCGACGTCAGCCTGGACAAGGACCTCACCGAGCTGTTCAGCGGCTACGACTGGCCGGGCAACATCCGCCAGCTGGAAATGGTCCTGCGCGCGGCCCTGGCCATGCGCGAACCGGGGGAGACCGTGCTGGGGCTGGACCACCTCACCGACAGCCTGCTGGACGACCTCACCGCCACCACCCGCCAGCCCGGCAGCATCCGCGAGAACGAACTGGAGCTGATCCGCGCCGCCCTGGAGCGGCACCAGGGCAATGTCTCCGCCGCCGCCGATGCTCTGGGCATCAGCCGCGCCACCCTGTACCGCAAGCTCAAGCAGCTCAGGGGATGACGCCCTTGAAGGCGCTGTGGAAGCGAATTCATTCGCGATGCCGTGTGCCTGGGCAGACCCGGGCTGAAGCCCGGGCTACGGCTGCACCTACGGCGTTCCGGTATGCCCGGGTGACGGCATGACCCGCCTCCTGCTCAAACTCGTCGACGCCCACGACCCCGAGCTGCTGCGCCGCGCCCTGGCCTGGCTCTACGGCTTCGTGCATCCGCAACTGCGCGCCATCGCCGTGTTGCTGGGGCTGTCCCTCGGGGCATCGCTGCTGGTGCTGGCCCAGCCCTGGCTGACCAAGACGCTGATCGACGAGGGCCTGCTGGCCAAGGACTTCGGCCTGCTGCTGCAGGTGGCGGTGGCGATGATCGCCGTCGGCCTGGTCGGCACCGCGCTCTCGGGCATCAACCGCTACCTGCACACCCGGCTTTCCGGGCGCATCCTCTTCGCCCTGCGCGACGACCTCTACCGCCACCTGCAGCAGCTCTCGCCGGCCTTCTACGGGCGCAAGCGCATCGGCGACATCCTGTCGCGGCTGGATGGCGACGTGGCGGAGATCCAGCGTTTTGCCGTGGACTCGCTGTTCTCCGCCGTCTCCAGCCTCATCGGGCTGATCGGCGCTGTGACCCTGATGCTGCTGCTGTCCTGGCAGCTCTCCCTGCTGCTAGTGCTGCTGATCCCCGTGGAAGTGCTCTGGCTGCGCTGGATGCGCCGCAAAGTCGAGCGCGAGGTGCGCAGCCTGCGGGAACGTTCGGCGGATGTGTCGTCCTTCCTGGTGGAAACCCTGCCGGCGATGAAGTTCATCCAGGCCGCTGGCCAGCAGGCCCGCGAAGCCCGCCGCCTGGAGGGCCTGGGGCAGGGCTACATGCGCCAGCTGCTGCGGGTGCAGGTCACCGAGTTCTTCACCCACGCGGTGCCGGGCACGCTCACCTCAATGTCCCGCGCCTGCGCCTTCCTCATCGGCGGCTACTGGGTCATCCAGGGCACCTGGCAACTGGGCGCGCTGATCGCCTTTTCCACCTACCTGGGCATGGCCGTGGGGCCGGTGCAGAGCCTGCTCGGCCTCTACGTCGCGCTGCAGCGCATGACGGTCAGCCTCGGGCGGGTCATGGAGCTGCAGCAGGAGCCGGTGCCGGTGCGCCCACCCGTCACGCCCGTGCCCCTGCCGGACGGCCCCGGCACCCTGCGCCTGGAGGGCGTGCACTTCGCCCACGAACAGCGTGCCGGCGCCGTGCTGGAAGGTGTGGACGCGGAGATTCCCGCCGGGCTCAAGGTGGCCGTCAGCGGCGCCTCGGGCGTCGGCAAGTCCACCCTGATCGACCTGTTGCAGCGCTTCTACGACCCTGACCAGGGGCGCATCCTGCTGGACGGGGTCGACCTGCGTGAGCTGGACCTGCTGGCCCTGCGCCGGCGCATCGCCGTGGTCAGCCAGGACATCGTCCTGTTCCGCGGCACCCTGGCGGAGAACCTCGCCTACAGCGCTCCCGATGCCAGCCGCGAGGCCCTGGAACGGGTGGTGCGCCTGGCCCGGCTGGACGGCCTGGTGGCCGCCCTGCCGCTGGGGTTGGACACCCCCCTGGGCGAGCGTGGCCAGCAGCTTTCCGGCGGGCAGAAACAGCGCATCGCCATCGCCCGCGCGCTGCTGCAGGCCCCGCTGATCCTGGTGCTGGACGAAGCCACCTCGGCAGTGGACGAAGCCACCGAGCGCGAGGTGATCGCCGCCATCGACCAGTTGTTCGCCGGGCGCACGCGCATCCTCATCAGCCACCGGCCATCCACCCTCGCCGAGGCGGACCTGCACCTGCGCCTGGAGCAGGGGCGCCTGCGTCCGCTAGCAGCCGAGGTCGCCCTCGATGGCCGCTGACGTGCGCATCGGCCTGATCGACAGCGGCTTCGCCCCGGCGCAGGCCGACGGCGTCAAAGCGTCCCGGCGCTTCTGGCTGGAGGACGGCGAACTGCGTGAAGGCGACGTCCAGCCCGACAGCCTCGGCCACGGCCAGGTGGTGCTCGACACCTTCCGCCGCCAGGCCGGCCCGGTGGGCGTCTGCATGGCCCAGGTGTTCGGCGAGCGGGGGCAGACCAGCCCGCTGCAGATCGCCGCCGCCCTCTGCTGGCTGCTGGAGCAGGAGGTGAGCCTGGTGAGCATGAGCCTGGGCCTGCGCATGGACCGGCCGGTATTGCGTGACGCCTGTGCCCGGCTCCAGGCCGCCGGCGTGCTGCTCTGTGCTTCCAGCCCGGCCCAGGGCGAGCCGGTGTACCCGGCCAGCTACCCGGGCGTCATCCGCATCACCGGCGATGCCCGTTGCGCGCCGGGGCAGTGGTCCTGGCTCGGCACCCGCCAGGCCGATTTCGGTGCCCATGTGGCAGCCCACAACGGCGTCGCCGGTGCCAGCGTCGCCTGCGCGGCCCTGGCCGGCACCCTGGCCGCGCACCTGACGCGCCGGCCGGGCATCAGCGGGGACGCCCTGCTGCAGGCGCTGCGCCAGGGCGCCACCTACCACGGGCCGGAGCGGCGCGGGCATGACTGAAATCCTCATCCTCGGCGCCGGTCCGGCCGGTGCTGCCGTCGCCCTGGGCCTCACGCGCCTGGGCTACCCGGTGCGGGTGGTCAGCGAATGGCGCCGTTTCGCCGCGGTGGAAGGCGTCTCCCAGCGGGTGCTGGAGGGGCTGCGCCAGGCCGGGTTGCACCGGGCGCTGGCCACTGCTGCGGCGCCTTCGCCGCGTCGGGTGCAGTGGAACGGCGAGGGGCAATCCATCAACCAGGAATGCCTGCTGGACCGGCCGACCTTCGACGCCGCCCTGCGTGACGACCTGCGGGCCGCCGGCATCGAAGTGCTGGAGGCGCGGGTGCTCAAGGTGGCGCACGGCCCCGACGGCCACGCCGTGCACCTGGAAGGCGGCGAGGTGCTGCGGGCCGGCTTCCTGGTGGAGGCACGCGGACGCTCCGCGCCCCTGGCCGGCGGACGGCTGCGCGGGCCGGAGACCCTCAGCCTGCTCAACCAGTGGCATGACGCCCCCGGCCTGGCCGGCTCGGCGGTGGAAAGCCTGGCCGACGGCTGGGCCTGGATGGCGCGGCTGGCCGACGGCCGCTGCTATTGGCAGATCACCCTCGACGTCACCGCCAGCGACCTGCCGCCCCGGGACCGGTTGCCGGCCTGGTGCGCCGAACGTCGCCGGCAGTCCGCCCGGGTGCGCGAGCTGTTCGGCGAGGCTGCCCTGCAACCCGCCAGCCTGCATGCCCGCAGCAGCACCGCGATCCTCTTCCACGAGGCCAGCGGCCCCGACTGGCTGCGGGTCGGGGATGCGGCGATGGCGGTGGACCCGCTGTCCGGCAACGGCATCTTCCAGTCCCTGTCCTCCGCGCTGCAGGCCCCGGCGGTGATCAACACCCTGTTGCGCCACCCGGAGCGCGCCGCCTTGGCCCGAGCCTTCCACCAGCGCCGGGTCGAACACCTGTTCCAGCGTTTCGCCCGCACCGGCCGTGACTTCTATGCCCTGGAGCAGCGCTGGCCGGAGCAGCCGTTCTGGCGTGATCGCCGCACCTGGCCCGATGCCGCGCCGCTGCATGCCGAGGCGGACATCCGCCAGGTGCGGGTGGAGTCGGCACCGGTGATCCAGGGCGAACTGATCGAGGCGCGGGAGGTGGTCATCACCGCCGACCAGCCCCTGGGTGTCTGGCACCTGGACGGCACCGAGCTGGCGCCCATCGTTCGTGCCCTGCAGGCCGGTCGGCTGGACGCAGCCCTGGCCGCGCTGGCGCCCGAGCCTCGGCGCAAGGTGCAGGGGTGGCTGCTGGCGCAGGGCTACCGGCCCTGAGTTTGCTGACCGCTGGCTGAGAGTGTTTCTTCAACTGCGGGTGCGAATGAAGTGCTGCTCAATGACGGAAGTGCCCCATTGACTTCCCTCCTGCGCTTGCTTCAACACAAACCCCTGCTTTTCGTAGAGGTGGCGGGCGGCGTCCAGTCCGCTGAACGTCCATAGATGGACCGCGTCAAAGCCATTCGTATCGCAGAAGTCCAATGCGGTCTCCAACAGGCGCCGTCCCAGGCCATGTCCGTGATACGCCTCCTCAAGCATGAACCAGCGCAGATGGGCTTCGTTATCGCCCATGGACTGGCCGTCGATGGCGATCGAGCCCACGATGTGCTCCCCGGCGACGGCGGTCCAGAGTTGATTGCTGGGGTGCACCAGTCGTTCGCAGAAGTCGGCGAGGCCGCTGGCAACCTGGCTTTCGAAGAACTGCCCGAAGCCTGAGTTACGGGCGTAGAAGTCTGCATGCATCTGGGTGATTCGGCCGATCACCCCCGGTCTGTAGCCTGGGTAGAGCTGCGGCGTGGGAAGGGTTGCACCTGCGTGCTCATCCCGCATTGAACCGAGGGCCCGTGCATACAGGGTGAGCCCTGCGGCCACGGTGCCTCGGTCACGGCTGGGAAGGCGCTCCAATGCTGATCCGACCTGTGCCTCGGCATGGCGGTTGATGGCCTCAAGGGTGTGGCGTCCCTTTGCTGTCAATGACAGTAATTTGATTCGGGCATCCCACTGGCAATCTGCTTCTTGCAGCTCTCCTGCTGCTATCAGCTTCTTCAACAAACGGCTGACGCTGGATTTGTCCAGGTTCAATCTTTGGGCGATCTGTGCAGCTGTGCTTTGGCCTTGCACTCCGACTTCCAGCAGGGCGTGCACGGACGAAGCCGGGTAGCGCGTTTGAGCCAGCGTCGAGTCCATGAAGCCAAGCTCACGGACAATCACCCGCGAGGCGTGGCGAACCCTTTCTATCAACGCGGACTGGTGCTCCATGTTTGTACTCCCTAGCAATATGGTTGTTTGATGCAACCATTTGCCGGGGTAAAAGTGCCAGGGAAGCAGGGAGGAGTTTGTTGAAGGCCTTTTCCGTTGTTCATCTTGCGAACGGTGGCTCCTGTTCGTTCGATCGGCCAGGGACACTGACAGCAGGCAGGTGCTGCGTAGGTCCGGACGTAGGGATAAGCATTTCTTATTCAGGATTCACTGCCTCTAGAATGGGCGCCGCCCGCACTACGCACATGAAGGAACCGCCATGCACCTCGACCTGATCCAGACCCTCAGCCTTGCCGGCAAGGCCGCCGTTCCCAACGACGACCGCGTCGGCTGTGCCGGGCGGCATGCCTGGGTCATCGACGGTGCCACCGACCTGGGCGAGCCGGGCCTGATGGGGCAGCGGGGTGGCGCGGCCTGGCTGGCCGATGCGGCCCATCGCGGCTTCATGGCCGCCTCGGGCCCCCTGGCCTCGCTGTGCGAGCAGGTGTTCCAGGCCGTCGCTGCCGACTACCGGCGTGATCGCCAGCGCGAGCCCGTCGCCGCCTGGGAACTGCCCCGTGCCTCCCTTGCCGCCATCGCCCTGGAAGGCGACCGGCTGGCCTGCGGCTTTCTCGGTGACTGCACCGTGATCCACCGCAGCGCCCAGGGTGTGGCCTTCCTCACGCCGCAGCCGGATCGCCGGCAGGAGCAGGCCGAAGCCGAGGCCCTGGGCCCCGGCATTGGCGCCGACAACGTCCGCAGCGACCGTGTCCTGGCTGACCGCCGTGCCGCCCGCGAGCGGCCCAAGGCGGTGCTGAGCGTCGACGCCGAGCAGGCGAGTGCCGCCCTGCAATACGCCCAGGCGCCCCTGGCCGCCGGCGACGACCTGTTGCTGATGAGCGACGGCTTCGCCGCATTGATCGACACCTACCACCACTACGCCGCCGCGACCCTGATGGCCCGGGTACTGGAAAGCGGCCTGCTGCCGCTGGCGGAGGAGCTGCGCCGCATCGAGCGCGAGGACGCCACCTGCCTGCGCTACCCGCGCTTCAAGGCCAGCGACGATGCTTCGGTGATCTGGTTGCGGGTGGGCGGCTAGCCGGAGGAGCGGCAGCCGACTCACCCAAGCGCGCGTCGCACCACCGGCACCCACACTTCCACGAACCCCGTCCCCTGCATCGGCTCGAAATCGGCACTGTATTGCTCGAATTCCGGGGCGTTGGCGAAGGCGTACCCGGACGCCGGCAGCCATTTGTTGAAGATGGTGAGGAAGGTCTGGTGGATGGTGGAGATGTGGCCGAGGTGGCGGAACACGGCGTAGTCCTGCTGGCGCACCTTGAAGTGGCGGAAGGTGGGCGGAAGCCCGTCGATGCGGGGCACTTCGACGCCGGCGATGTATTCGAAGCTGCCGTCCTCGCCCGGGTTGCAGCACAGGCCATAAGTGACGTCGCTGGACTGGCCAGGAATCCGCCCCATATAGGGGGCGAAGGCCTGCCACAGGCCGACGATGCCTTCGTTGCGGTCGAAGGTGAAGCGTTCGCCCAGGCCGGCGATGAGGAAGTCGGGGCGGGTTTCAAAGCGGGGTTCGGACAGCTCCACGAAATTCATGGCTTTCATGCGCAAGGGCTCCACCAGGTGCAGGTTGCCGTGCCCCTGTTCGCGAACCTGGCGGGGCGTGACCCCGAACAGGTCGCTGAAGGCACGGGTGAAGGCTTCATGGGAGCCATAGCCGGCATCCAGCGCCACCTGCAGGATGTCCCGCGTGCCGTCGCCCAGGGCATGGGCCGCCCGGGTCAGGCGGCGGGCGCGGATGTAGCGCATCACCGACCAGCCGGTAGCGAGGGAAAACAGACGCGACAGGGCGAATGGCGACAGCCCGACGTGGGCCGCGACGGACCCGAGGTCCAGGTTGGCATCCTGTTCGGATTCGATGAACCACAGGACCTGTTCGATGCTCGGCATAGGGCACTCCTTGAAGACGGCACCGACCTTAGCAAGGGTGCGTCGAGGCGATTTGATCGTTCTTGCGCGGTTGGCGCCGCTCGCCTTCAGCGCGCGTAATAGAACGCCTGGCTGAAACCGAACACCAGCCCTTGCGCTTCGCACCACTCCGGGAAGGAGGTCGGCGTGTCGGCTGAGCGGTAGCGGTTCCAGGCGTCCAGCAGGGCGCGGCAGTGGCGTTGCTCCTCTTCCAGCCACTTCGGCGTCTGCTCGGGGGCGAGCCGGGCGATCAGCTCGCCGGCCCGGGCGAGGGCGGTTTCGGCATGGGCCTCGTCACCGATGAAGAACGATTCGCCGAGGTGGTGGGTCTGGTAGTCCACCTGGCCCAGGTAGGCGACTGCCAGCCGGTAGAGGGCGATGGCATCGTTGGGGTCCTGTGCCAGCGCCTGGTGGAAGTAGGCGGTGTCTTCCTTGATCACCGCGGCCCAGCGATAGGGCGCGGGCGAGGGCGGCGCTTCCTGGCACCAGGCTTCCAGTAGCTGACCGAGGTACACGCGCAGCGGCTGCGCCAGGAGTTGGTGGGCGGCAGGCGTGTGGTAGTGCAGCGCCGCCAGCTCGCAGGCACGCTCGCGCTGCACGCCCAGGGGCGCATGGCGGCAGGTCGCGATGAAGCCTGCCAGTGCCTGCAGGGCCGGCTTCTTCAAGCCGCGCTCGCGCAGTTGGCAGTACGCGGCGAAGCCTTCGTAGCCGGGCTTGTCGGCGTAGGCCTCGGCGATGGCCGTGAGGCTCTGGAAGTTGTCCTGGTTCCAGTAGTGCATGAGGTTGTCCGTCAGGGGCGAGATGCGCCACGTCGATGTGGCTGCAGGATTGTCCATGACACCCGTTCAGGTTGCATGCTCAATTGTTTCGGTGCGAACGCGCAGGCGCTCTCGGGTGCAAATCGTTCCTCAGCGTTTGCCAGTCTTGCGCAATCTCTTTAGCTTTCTAGCCCTTTCGACGGAGGGGCATCCATGCACAGATGGTTGGGGACTCGAACGTACCTGGGATTGATTGATCTAGTTGTGCTTGCTGCGATCTTCTTCGGATGGCCGATCTACTGGTCGAACAGTATGGACGTTGTCGTCTCGGAGCCATTTGCGCAAGAGCTGGCATTCGGCCCGGAAGAAAACATATCCATGCTTCTGTACCAGTTGCTGTGGTTGATTACCGGGCTGGCCTACTTGGCCTTTCGACGTTTCGATTGGACGCCACTCCTGCGCGGGATGTCTTGGATGACTCCGCTGGAGGCGTTAGGTGTCTTCGTGCTGATGTCCGCCAGCTTTGACCTGTCACTCAGCCTGCTATGCCTTGTGCAGGGGCAGGTGCCCACATTCTCCAGTTGGGATGAACTTCGCCAATCTTGGGGGCAGATAGATGGGACGCTGCTGCTGTACTCCGCTTTCAATGGCTTCTATGAAGAGTTCTTCTTTCTTGGGCTCTGCTTGTCCGTTCCTAGGCGTCATCTGGCGTTGGCGCTGCTGCTGAGCGTGTGCGTGCGTATAGCGTTCCACACCTACCTGGGTGTCTTGTCCGCATTCGCCATCGGGCTGATGGGCCTGTTGATGGCGCTAGCCTACTTGCGTTGGCGCCAGTTGTGGCCTTTCTGCCTGGGGCATGCGTTGGCTGATGTGTTGGGACTAGGATTGCCCTATCCCGCCTGAAAGCTGCCGCTCTCCCCGGTGAAAAACATCCGAAGAGCGGTTCTCCCCAGCACCAACCCTCAACCGCATTCAGCCGCCGCGACCTGCTTCTCAGGCGCGGTGGCGGCTTTGCCCTAGGATGCCGGGTCTTGGGCCGTGCCGATCCGGCCCCATCCCGGGACCGCCAGAGGCCGCCATGAACCCCTTGAGTGCAATCGATTACGCCCGTATCCAGGCGCTGCTGGAGACCGACTACGTGCAGGAGCACTACCTGCACTACGAGGCCGGTGGCGACAGCTATGACTGGCTGGAGCTGGAGGACGGGGAGGGCGATGGCGTCGAGCTGTACGTCGAGTTCCTCCCGGACCGTTTCCGCATCGCGGTGGCCAACGAGTCGGGACCCGGGCCGGACAACGGTTTCGAGGATCACCGGCATTTCATCTTCAAACTGGTGGATGCCGAGGCGCAGCGTCACGAACTGCTCTTCCAGCCCGTGGAGGTGGACGGCGAGGGGGCGGACTGCCTGGACACCTTCCCGCTCGCCGAACAGGCGCCGGCCGTCCAGGCCAGCGCGGTGCGTTACCTGGGGATGCTGGAGGACCATATCCGTGCGGCGGACCAGCGCCTGGCCGAGCTGAAGGCCGATCTGCCGCCGGACATCATCCTCAATGTGCTGGGCACCTTCGAGTGCTTCGACGCGCTGCGCGAGACCTTCGAGTCGATGACGGCCTCCATGGGGCTGGAGACCTTCCGCCTGGACGAGGCCTTCAGCGAGCTGGAACACGACGACCGCATGCCGCGCTCCTACCGCATCTGTGCCGACCGCACGGAGCCGTCCATGACCGAGGAGGACGAGGCGGCCATCGAGGCGCATACCGCCACCGCCTATTTCGTGATGCCGCGCATTCATCACGAGCGTACCCGCATCGTTGCGGCGATGGCGGCGGCGCGGGCCCTGGGGCGCCTGATCGAGCAGGGGCTGGTCACGGCGGCCAAGGTCGAGACGGCAGGGCTGGCCCATGGCCTGGCGCGCTGGAAGGAGCTGATCGACGCGCTGGAGGCGTCGGTGGACGCCCGTGATCAGCGGCGCATGCTGCTGACGCTGTATCGCCTGTTCGTGCGCAAGCCCATCGGCCACGAGAACCTGCTCTACACCTGCGGCATTCAGCACCTGGGCCTGCCGGACTTCGTGATCCGCTTCGCCGAGGACGAAGAGGTCGACCTGGAGGCCCAGGAGGCGGCGGTGGCGCGCTTCGAGCAGGCCTTTCTGGCCGCGTTCGGGGTCGAGCCCGCCGCCGAGCCATCGAGCCCGTACCTGGCGCGGCCGGACTTCGGCTACGAACTGGGCGATATCCGCCACAACCCCTTCGGCTACACCTGCATCGGCCAGGCTGCCGAGGGCTGACGGCGGGCAGGGCGGTGGCCAGTTGAACGCCGGCTGACACCGCCCCTGATGGTTGTTCCGACGCGGCCGGTGCTGTTTATACTGCGCGCCGACACAGCACCGCCGCCTCGCTTCGGTGGGCTGGGGCGGGCTCTGGCCCGACCACGTCGTTCCCTTATCCCGAAGCATGGATACCCAGCATGGAAATGGATTGGAGCAAGGCCCTGCAGGAGAGCCTGAGCTGGCTCGCTGTCGCGTCCCTGGTCACCATCGTTGCTTTTGCCGCCGCCGCTGCGCTGGCGGTTCGATTCACCCGTTGGGGCAGCCAGTTCTGGCAGGTCGCCGGCCCCTACCTCAGCCCCAAGCGCAGTTGGAAGCCGCTGCTGGTCTTCACTCTGCTGTTGGTGATGGCGCTGTTCTCGGTGCGCATGAACGTGCTGTTCTCGTTCTGGTACAACGGCTTCTACAGCGCGCTGCAGGGGCTGGATCAGAAAGCGTTCTGGTACTTCCTCGGCCTCTTTGCGGTGCTGGCGACCATCCATGTACTGCGCGCGCTGTTCAACTACTACCTCACCCAGGCATTCAACATCCGTTGGCGGGTCTGGCTCACCGAGCGCCTGACCGGTGACTGGATGAGCGGCGATGCGTACTACCGGGGGCAGTTCCTCGACGAGCCGGTGGACAACCCCGACCAGCGCATCGAGCTGGACGTCAACGCCTTCGTCACCGGCTCGGTGTCCCTGGCCCTGGGCGCGGTGAGTGCCCTGGTGTCGCTGGTGGCCTTCACCGGCATCCTCTGGGGGCTGTCGGCGCCGCTGACGGTGGGCGGGGTGGAGATCCCCCGGGCCATGGTCTTCGCGGTGTACATCTACGTGATCATCGCCACTTGGATCGCCTTCCGCCTCGGTCAGCCGTTGATCCGCCTGAACTTCCTCAACGAAAAGCTCACGGCGAACTTCCGTTACGCACTGGTTCGCCTGCGCGAATACGCCGAGAACGTGGCCTTCTACCAAGGCACCGCCATCGAGCGCGGCACGCTGCTGGGGCGCTTCGGTGCGCTGATCGGCAACGTCTGGGCGCTGGTCTACAGGACGCTGAAGTTCGATGGTTTCAACCTGGCGGTCAGCCAGGTGGCGGTGATCTTCCCGTTCATTCTCCAGGCGCCGCGCTTCTTCAGCGGGGCGATCAAGCTGGGTGATGTGATGCAGACCTCCCAGGCCTTCGGCCAGGTGCAGGACTCACTGTCGTTCTTCCGCACCTCCTACGACACCTTCGCCCAGTACCGCGCGACCCTGGACCGTCTCACCGGCTTCCTAGACGCCAACCAGCAGGCCCGTGAGCTGCCCAAGGTGGACACCCATGAGGCTGCTGATGGCCTGCGCATCGAAAGTCTGGACGTGCTGCGCCCCGACGGCCACCGCCTGCTGGCTGACCTGGGGCTGGAGCTGGTGCCGGGTCAGGCACTGCTGATCAAGGGGCCTTCGGGCAGCGGCAAGACCACCCTGCTGCGGGCGCTGGCGGGGCTCTGGCCCTATGCAGAAGGCACCGTGTACCGCCCCGGCGGGCACCAGGCGCTGTTCCTCTCCCAGCGCCCGTACCTGCCCCTGGGTGACCTGCGCACCGCCATTGCCTACCCCAACACCGCCGCGGCCGAGGATGACGAGCGCCTGAAACAGGCGCTGCGCCAGGTCAACCTCGCGCACCTGACCGAGCGCCTGGAACTGAGCCAGGACTGGACGCGCATCCTCTCCATTGGCGAGCAGCAGCGCCTGGCCTTCGCCCGGGTCCTGTTCAACCAGCCCCGGGTGGTGTTCCTCGACGAGTCCACCTCGGCCATGGACGAAGGTCTGGAGCACGCCCTCTACTCGCTGCTGCGCGAGCAGTTGGGCAAGACGCTGCTGGTCAGCGTCGGCCACCGCGCCACTCTGGCGCAGTTCCACACTCACCGCATGGATGTGGACGGGCAGGGCGGTTGGAGCCTGCACGAGCAGGCCGGCGACAACGCCTGACCCGCAGCCCGGGAGCCTGTGGGCTCCCGGGCCTTCCCACAACTGCCGCGCAGCGGCTTACACGCAAAAAATCCAGTCACTCCATCCGGGCCGTCTATGCTGCTGGCATTGGGCCCTGTCCAGGATGAGTGCAATGGACTTTTTCGCTGACTCCCCCTCCCAATCCAGTTCGCCGAAACCAGCGCCCCACTTGGTTCCGCCGTGGTGCGTGCTGGTGGTGGACGATGATGCCGAAGTGCATGCCGTCACCCGGCTTGCCCTGAGCGGTTTCGAGTTCCAGGGGCGGCCCCTGGAACTGCTTTCCGCGTATTCCGCCACCCAGGCCCGTGAGATTTTCAAGACGCGGGACGACATCGCCCTGGCGCTGATCGACGTGGTCATGGAAACCGAGCACGCCGGGCTGGACCTGGTGCGTTACCTGCGGGAAACCTGCAGCAACCGCATGACTCGACTGGTGCTGCGCACCGGGCAGGCCGGCCAGGCTCCGGAGGACCGGGTCATCCGCGAGTACGAGGTGGATGACTACAAGGAGAAGACCGAACTCACCACCCAGAAGCTGCGCACGCTGCTCTACTCGATGCTGCGCGCTTACCGCGACCTGGGGGTTATCGAGGCCCAGCGCGAGGGGCTCAGTCACGTCCTGGATGCCTGCGCCAAGGTGCAGAATGCCGACACCCTGAAGGTGTTCTCTTCCACTGTGCTGGAGCAACTGACTTCGCTGTTGCATCTCGGCCGTTCAGCGCTGTACTGCGTGATTTGCCCAGGCGAAGGACACCATGAAACTCGCACTCTCGCCGCGACCGGCGAATTCCATAGCTATCAGTCTGATGATTCGCTGGGGAGCCTGCCTGATGAAGTCGCTGAGCGCTTGCGCCAGGTACTTGAGGCTAAAGCGTCGTTTCACTATGACGACGCCTACGTGCTTTATCACTGCAATGAGCGTGGTGGTTCCAGTGTCCTCTATGTCACTCACCTGGAACCCTTGAGTGAGCTGGACCGGCAGTTGCTGGAAATCTACATGCGCAACGTGGCCATCACCTTCGAGAACATCAACCTGCTGGAAGACCTGCAGGAAACATCCAAGGAACTTGTCTACACGCTCGCTAACGCCGTTGAGGCCCGTAGCAAGGAAACGGGTGCCCACGTACAGCGTGTTTCGTTGTTCGGCGAGATGCTGGCTCGGCTCTACGGATTACCGGACAAGGAGATCTACCTGATCCAGCATGCTTCGCCGCTTCACGATATCGGCAAGGTGGCGATCCCCGATGCCATCCTGCACAAGCCCGGCAAGCTCGACGCCGACGAATGGGCGGTGATGAAGAAGCACGTCGATTACGGGGTGGCCATCCTCCAACGCTCTCGCCGGGTGCTGATGCAGGTCGGGGCCCAGATAGCCGGTAATCACCATGAGCGCTGGGACGGGAATGGCTATCCAGGCGGGTTGGCCGGTGAGTCGATTCCGCTGGCAGGGCGGATCATCGCCTTGGCAGATGTCTTCGATGCGCTTTGCTCTCGGCGTTCATATAAAGAGCCTTGGTCCAGGGAGCAGGTTCTTGAACTGATCCGCTCCGAGCGTGGCCGTCATTTCGAACCAAAACTGGTAGACCTCCTGCTGGAGCATCAGGACGAATTCTTCGCTATCCGCGAGCGGTATCCCGACGAGTCTGACGAGCATCCTTCATGACTGCCTTGCCGCCCTCTGTCCCCGAGCAAGCGCAGGTTGCGGTGAGGCGTAGTCTCTCCGCCAGCCTGCTGCGGCTGACTCTGGTTTGTGCGTTGGTGCTGGGTCTGGTGATCAGCCTGGTGCAGATCGCGATGGACTACGAGCGCAGCCGCTACCTGCCGGATACGGACATGCAGGCCCTGTTCGGCCTGGTGCGCGACCCGGCTACCACCGTGGTGTTCAGCCTCGACGAGAGCACCGCCGACGACCTGCTCAAGGGCATGCTCGAGCAGCGCGGCGTGGTGGGCGCGCGGATCATGCTGCCGGACGGCAAGCTGTTCGCCGACCGCTCCCGCAGCGTGATGCTGCCCGGTGGACGTGCCCTCAACGACATGCTGTTCGGCATGACGCGCCACTACCAGTTGCGCCTGTCCACCGAGAAGCTCGGTGTTGGCGAGGCCGGCTGGCTGGGCGACCTGCTGGTGGAGGTGGACACCTATCCCTATGGCGGCGAATTCCTTCACCGTGCCGTGGTGACTCTGGTCAGCGGCCTGGTCTACGCCCTGGCCATCTCGCTGATCCTGCTGCTGATCTTCTACCTCAGGGTGACCCGCCCGTTGCGTCAGTTGATCTTCTCCATCGCCAGGGTGGACATCGCCGCCCCCGAGAATGCCCGCCTTGCGGAGCCCGCCGGTCATGCCCAGAACGAGATCGGTGTGCTGGTGCGCTCCACCAACCAGCACCTGCAGGCCCTGGGCGACAACCTGCGGCAGGTACGCGAGGGGGAGGAAAAGCTCAAGGCCTATTCCGACCAGTTGGAGTCCACCGTTGCCGAGCGCACCCGCGAGTTGACCGAGAGCGTGTGCCAGTTGCGCGAAGCCCAGGGGCAACTGATTCAGTCCGAGAAGCTGGCCGCGCTGGGCGGCCTGGTGGCGGGCGTGGCCCATGAGGTGAACACCCCGCTGGGTATCGCCGTGACCGCATCCTCGGTACTGGGCGAAGCACTGGGTGAACTCCAGGCTCAGTTTCAGGCCCAGACCCTGACCAGTGACGCCTTCCGCAGCCTGCTGCAGCGCGCCCATGACAGCAGCAGCATGCTCAACCACAACATCGGCCGTGCCGCACGGCTGATCGCCAGCTTCAAGCAGACCGCCGTGGACCAGGTCTCCGAGGCCCGCTGCCAGTTCCAGGTGCGCCAGGTGCTGGAAGCCCTGATCACCAGCCTGCACCCCGAGACCCGCAAGGTGCCGGTGGAGCCCGTGCTGGACTGCGACGCCGAGCTGACCATGCAGAGCCTGCCTGGCGTGCTCACCCAGGTGGCGGCCAACCTCATCATGAACAGCGTGCGCCACGCCTTCTCCGAGACCCAGGCCGCACGCATCGTCCTGGCCCTGCATGCGGAGGGCGACGAGGTGTTGCTGGACTACCGCGACAACGGCAGCGGCGTGCCGGCGGAGCTGCACGAGCGCATCTTCGAACCCTTCTTCACCACCAAGCGCGGCGAAGGCGGAACCGGTCTGGGTCTGAACATCGTCTTCAACCTGATCACCCGCAAGCTCAACGGCCGGTTGAAGTTCGAGTCTGCTCCCGGCGCCGGCGTGCACTTCCAGATCTGGATGCCCCGTGAGCTGCCGAGCCAATTGGTGGGGGCCAATGGCGGGCCTGCTGGCCCTAGTCCGTAAAGGAGGTCGTGATGAACGCGTGGCTTCTGGCAGTCGTGCTGGCTGCCTGTGCTGGGTCGGTGGCGGCCGAAACGGTAGTGGTCGCTGCCGAAGATGACTGGGCGCCTTATTCCTCCCTGCGTGCCGATGGCAGCGGTCCGGAAGGTTTCGCCCCGGAGCTGGTGCGCGAGGCGTTCGCCACCCAGGGCGTGGAGGTGCGGTTCCTCACCGTGCCGTTCTCCCGTTGCCTGCTGATGGCGGAGGAGGGCAAGCACGCAGTGGCCTGCTTCAACGTCACCATCACCGAGGCCAACCGTGACCAGTATCTCTGGCACCCGACGCCCCTGTTCAAGGAGGGGCTGGCCATCTTCGGCCGTGCCGACGAGCCCCGGCAGGACTTGAAGACTGCCGACCTCGATGGCCACAGCGTCGGCATCACCAACGGCTACACCTACCCGACGGCCTTCATGGAGAACCCGGCCATCGAGCGCTTTACCGCCAACTCCGACGCGCAATTGCTGCAGATGCTGGTTGCCGGGCGCGTCGATTACATCCTTATGAACACCATGCCCGGGTTGATGCGCATCCAGCAGAGCGGTGAATTGCGGGGCAAGGTGAAGCAGGTGGGGCTGATGCAGGAGGACGGCTTCTGGCTGGCCTTCTCCAAGGTCAATCCGGATGGGGCACGGCTGGCAGCAGTGTTCGAGAAGGGGCTGCAGGCACTGCGCAGCACGGGGCGCTACCAGAAGATGCTCGCCGACTTCCAGCAGCGTTATCAGCCTTGAGTGCCGTTCTCGCGCGCCTGGGCCACCGCGTCCGCCCCTGGCTGGCGCGCAGCGGCCGACGCTTCAACCAGGTGTGCGGCGGGCTGTTCGGGATGGCGGGGCTGGCGTTGCCGTTGACGCGCTGAGGGTGGCCCTGACTGTCAGAGCGAGTCGTCCAGGTAGTAGCGGGTGTCGAACAGGCCCTGAGGGTCCTTCAGGGGGCTCCCGGGCATTCGCTCAGTCCTGGCGATCGTGCTCGGCAGTGACGTGAATTGACTGAGGTGATCGTTGACCTCTCGCACGACCCACTCGATTTCGTCACGCAGGGTTCTCAGCAGTGAGCCGTGCTGGCTTGCGCCCGTGCTGGTCGTGGTGACTTCCGCCCTTGCGAAACCGTGTTTGTAGCCCCGAATGGCGGCCACCAGCGCGTGTTGATTCTTCTGCTTGTAGCGGGCCTTGTAGATCGACAGCCTGATGGTGACCAGGCGGATGTAGCTGCTGATGCTCTTGATGGAAACGCAGGGGCTGCCGATGACCTTGCTGGCGAACAGGAGCTTCTTGAAGTCTGTCTGGGCGCTGTCCACGGCCTTGTCCGGGCCGATGTTGATGGCCTTTGGCATCAGCCGCGTGTTCCCGCAGGTCGTCTCGCAGTACTCCTTCAGGCGCGCCACCATCGGGTCCGTCTTGGCGTACTTGGTCAGCGTCCCGACGAAGGCACTGTTCAGGCCCAGGTTATTGAAGTGCGCAGCATCCATCTTGCTGTAGCCGGTAATGGACAGGTCCTGAGGGGCGTTTGAGGACTTATCGAACTCGTCCGCTTTGAGGTTCTTGTAGCCCTCATCGATCTGATGGGTGGCGCTGTCGGCGATGACGGTGGCGGGATCGTGGGTCGTCCCGTAAAGCGAATTGAGGTAGTCGCAGGTGATTTCCACGTAGAAGCAGAACAGGAAGCAGTGGCGGATACGCTCGTACGCATGGTCGGCGGAGGCGTTGTGGAGGGTACCGCCCAGCAGGGGCGTTGTGCGTATCCGGTCCTTCTTGGTTCTTTCCTTGCCCATGGGGCTCTCCTTGAGCGGCGTGACGATGACCGGCACACACGATATGCCAGAGGCCAGGCGATTGTCGCGGGGCACAGGTACCGCATTCAGGGGGGGCGGGGGAGGAGAGGGTCAAGAAAAGGCGGCGGTAGACCCGCCGCCTGAAGGCCCCGGGCCGGCGAGGGGCCGCCGGTTGGGCATCGAGGGTAAAGCGTCAGCCGCGGTAGTAGCGCTGCGGCACGAAGGGGGTGCGGGCGACCTTCATGGGCACGCGCTTGCCGCGCACCAGGGCCCAGACGTCGCTGTCCAGCGCGGCCTTGTCGGCGGGCAGGTAGCCCATGGCCACGGGGCCGCCCAGGCTGGGGCCGAAGCCGCCGCTGGTGACGCGGCCGATCACCGCGCCGTCGGCATCGACGATTTCCGCGCCTTCACGCACCGGCACGCGCTCCTGGGGCAGCAGCCCGACGCGCTTCTCCGCCACGCCGTCGCGCTGCTGGGCGTAGATGCGCTCGGCGCCCGGGAAGCCGCCGGCACGGGCGCCATCGGCACGGCGCACCTTGGAGAGGGCCCAGCCGAGGCTGGCTTCGATGGGGGTGGTGGCGCTGCTCATGTCATGGCCGTACAGGCACAGGCCGGCTTCCAGGCGCAGCGAATCGCGGGCGCCGAGGCCGATGGGCTGGACTTCCGGCTGGGCCAGCAGGGTGCGGGCGAGGGCCTCGGCCTGAGCGGCGGGCACGGAGATCTCGTAGCCGTCCTCGCCGGTGTAACCGGAGCGGCTGACGTAGCACTCCACGCCTTCCAGGCGCACGCTGCCGAACTGCATGAAGGTCATCTTCTTCACTTCCGGTGCCAGGCGACCCAGCACCTCGGCGGCAGCCGGCCCCTGGAGGGCCAGCAGGGCGCGGGCCTCGAACAGCGGTTCGATCTCGCACTGGTCACCGATGTGCTGGCGTAGGTGGTCCAGGTCCTGGTCCTTGCAGGCGGCGTTGACCACCAGCATCAGTTCGTCCGGGCCCAGGCGCGCCACCATCAGGTCGTCGAGGATGCCGCCGTTGGCATCGGTGAACACCGCGTAGCGCTGCAGGCCCATCGGCAGGTCGATGATGTCCACCGGCACCAGGGTTTCCAGGGCCTGGCCGGCGTGGTTGCCGCGCAGGCGGATCTGGCCCATGTGGGAGACGTCGAACAGCCCGGCCTGGTCGCGGGTGTGCAGGTGTTCCTTGAGCACGCCCAGGGGGTACTGCACCGGCATGTCGTAGCCGGCGAAGGGCACCATCTTCGCGCCGAGTTCGAGGTGCAGTGCGTGCAGCGGGGTCTTGGCGAGGGTTTCAGTGGTCATTCCGTCTTCCTGTAGGTGCGCCGCGCGCACCGATTGAGGGCCCGTGGGCGCTGGGCGCCCGACGGACCGGCACTCAGCATTCGATGATGTTCACGGCGAGGCCGCCGCGAGCGGTTTCCTTGTACTTGCTCTTCATGTCGGCCCCGGTCTGGCGCATGGTGAGGATCACCTTGTCGAGGGAGATGAAGTGCTGGCCGTCGCCGCGCAGGGCCATGCGCGCGGCGTTGATGGCCTTCACCGAGCCCATGGCGTTGCGTTCGATGCAGGGCACCTGGACCAGCCCGCCGACCGGGTCGCAGGTCAGCCCCAGGTTGTGTTCCATGCCGATCTCGGCGGCGTTCTCCACCTGTTGCACGCTGCCGCCCATGACTTCGCAGAGCGCGCCGGCGGCCATGGAGCAGGCCACGCCCACCTCGCCCTGGCAGCCCACTTCGGCGCCGGAGATGGAGGCGTTCTCCTTGTAGAGGATGCCGATAGCGGCGGCGGTGAGCAGGAAGCGCTCCACGCCCTCGTCATTGGCGCCCGGGACGAAGCGCGTGTAGTAGTGCAGCACCGCCGGGACGATGCCCGCCGCGCCATTGGTGGGTGCGGTGACCACGCGCCCGCCGGTGGCATTCTCCTCGTTCACCGCCAGGGCGTAGAGGTTGACCCAGTCGAGCACCGTCAGGCTGTCGCGCAGGGCGGCCTCCGGGCGCTCGCTGAGCTGGCGGAACAGCGCGGCGGCGCGGCGCTTGACCTTGAGCCCGCCGGGCATGATGCCCTCCTTGCGACAGCCAGCCTTCACGCAGTCCTGCATCACCTGCCAGATGCGCTGCAGCCCGGCGCTGGTCTCCTCGGGGCTGCGCCAGGCCTTCTCGTTCTCGCGCATCAGCGCGCTGATGGAGAGGCCGCTGGTGGCGCAGTGGGCGAGCAGCTCCTTGCCGGTCCTGAAGGGGTAGGCGAGGGGCGTCTGGTCCTCGACGATGCGGTCGCGTCCGGCGGCTTCCTCGTCCACCACGAAACCGCCGCCCACCGAGTAGTACTCGCGGGCACGCAATTGCAGGCCGGCCGCGTCGAAGGCGCGGAAGATCATGCCGTTGGGATGGAAATCGAGGGGTTTGCGGATCAGCGCCAGGTGCTCCTTCTCCACGAAGCGGATGGGCTTCTCGCCACCCAGGCGCAGCTCGCCGCTGTCGCGGATGGCCTTCAGGCGGGCCTCCACGGCTTCGGTGTCGACGCTGTCCGGCTGCTCGCCCTCCAGGCCGAGCAGCACGGCCTTGTCGCTGCCGTGGCCCTTGCCGGTGGCGCCCAGGGAGCCGTACAGCTCCACCTTGAGGCCGGTGGTGCTGGCCAGCAGGTGCTCCCGCCGCAGGCCCTCGACGAAGCGGGCGGCCGCCCGCATCGGGCCGACGGTGTGGGAGCTGGAGGGGCCTATGCCGATCTTGAACAGGTCGAAGACGCTGAGGGACATGGTGTCGCTCCTGAGCCTGATTCGTGCTCGTTGTTATTGGGTCAGCGTAGACATTCGGGGTGGCCGGGCCGTGCGGCCCGACCGTTGAAGCGCAAGGCGGTGCGTGGGAGCGGATTCATTCACGAATGAATCCGCTCCCACGTTCACGGGCCGGTCAGGCGTCCTGGTAGGCCTCGATGGACGGGCAGGCGCAGACCAGGTTGCGGTCGCCGTAGACGTTGTCGACCCGGCCCACCGGCGGCCAGTACTTGCCTTCCACCAGGCTGGCGGTCGGGTACACGGCCTGTTCGCGGCTGTAGGGGTGGGTCCACTCGCCGACCAGCTCCGCCGCGGTGTGCGGGGCGTTCTTCAGCGGGTTGTCCTCGGCGTCGAGCGCACCGGTCTCCACCGCGCGGATCTCGTTGCGGATGCGGATCATGGCGTCGCAGAAGCGGTCCAGCTCTTCCTTGGACTCGCTCTCGGTGGGCTCGATCATCAGCGTGCCGGCCACCGGGAAGGACATGGTGGGGGCGTGGAAACCGAAGTCGATCAGGCGCTTGGCCACGTCGTCGACGCTGATGCCGCTGCTGTCCTTGAGCGGGCGCAGGTCGAGGATGCACTCGTGGGCCACCAGGCCGTTGGTGCCGGTGTAGAGCACCGGGTAGTGCTCTTCCAGGCGACGGGCGATGTAGTTGGCGTTGAGGATCGCCAGCTGCGAGGCGCGACGCAGGCCGGCGCCGCCCATCATGCGGATGTACATCCAGGTGATGGGCAGGATGCTGGCGCTGCCGAAGGGCGCGGCGCTGACGGCACCTGCCTTGCGCGCCAGGTGGCCATGGCCGGGCAGGAAGGGCGCCAGGTGGGCCTTGACGCCGATCGGGCCGACGCCCGGGCCGCCACCGCCGTGGGGGATGCAGAAGGTCTTGTGCAGGTTCAGGTGGGACACGTCGCCGCCGAACTGACCCGGGGCGCAGAGGCCGACCATGGCGTTCATGTTGGCGCCGTCGATGTATACCTGGCCGCCGTTGGCGTGGATGATCTCGCAGATTTCGCGGATGCCTTCCTCGAACACGCCGTGGGTGGAGGGGTAGGTGATCATGATCGCGGCGAGGCGCTCGCGGTGCTCTTCGGCCTTGGCCTTGAGGTCGGCGATGTCGACGTTGCCACGGGCGTCGCAGGCGGTGACCACCACGCGCATGCCGGCCATGTTGGCGGTGGCCGGGTTGGTGCCGTGGGCCGATTGCGGGATCAGGCAGATGTCGCGCTGGTCGTCGCCACGGCTCAGGTGGTAGGCGCGGATGGCCAGCAGGCCGGCGTACTCGCCCTGGGAGCCGGCGTTGGGCTGCAGCGACACGGCGTCATAGCCGGTGGCGGCGCAGAGCATGACTTCCAGCTCCTGGGTCAGCTGCTGGTAGCCCTGGGACTGCTCGGCCGGGGCGAAGGGGTGCAGGTTGCCGAACTCGGCCCAGGTGATCGGGATCATCTCGCTGGCGGCGTTCAGCTTCATGGTGCAGGAGCCCAGCGGGATCATGCTGCGGTCCAGGGCCAGGTCCTTGTCGGCCAGCTTGCGCATGTAGCGCATCAGCTCGGTTTCCGAGTGGTAGCGGTTGAACACCGGGTGGCTGAGGATCGGCGACTGGCGCAGCAGGGCGGCGGGCAGGCGGCTGGCGGCGGTGCCGGCCAGGGCGTCGAACGCCGGCATGGTCTGGCTGTCGCTGAACAGCGCCCAGAGTTCTTCCACATGGGCCTGGGTGGTGGTCTCGTCCAGGGACAGGCCCAGGCGCTGGTCATCGATCTCGCGCAGGTTGATGCCCCGTGCGCGGGCCTTGGCGTGCAGCTCGGCGGTACGGGCGCCGGTGGCCAGGGTCAGGGTGTCGAAGAAGTGCTGCTGCTCGACGCTGTGGCCCAACTGGGCCAGACCCTCGGCGAGGATGGCGGTGAGCTGGTGCACGCGCTTGGCGATGCGGGTCAGGCCCTGGGGGCCGTGGTAGACGGCGTACATGCTGGCGATGTTGGCCAGCAGCACCTGGGCGGTGCAGATGTTGCTGGTGGCCTTCTCGCGGCGGATGTGCTGCTCGCGGGTCTGCATGGCCAGGCGCAGGGCCGGCTTGCCGTGGCGGTCGATGGACACGCCCACCAGGCGGCCGGGCATGTCGCGCTTGAAGGCATCGCGGGTGGCGAAATAGGCCGCGTGCGGGCCGCCGAAGCCCAGCGGCACGCCGAAGCGCTGGGCGCTGCCCAGGGCCACGTCGGCACCGAACTCGCCGGGCGGGGTCAGCAGGGTCAGGGCCAGCAGGTCGGCCGCGACCGCCACCAGGGCGTTGGCGCCGTGCAGGCGCTCCACCAGATCGCGGTAGTCATGGATGTCGCCATCGGTGGCGGGGTACTGCAGCAGCGCGCCGAAGTAGGCGGAAACGTCGCTGATCTCGCGCTCATCGCCCACCACCACCTCGATGCCCAGGGGCTCGGCGCGGGTGCGCAGCACGTCCAGGGTCTGCGGGTGGCAATGACGGGAGGCGAAGAAGGCGTTGCTGGCCTTGTTCTTCGACAGGCGCTTGCAGAAGGTCATGGCCTCGGCGGCGGCGGTGCCTTCGTCCAGCAGAGAGGCGTTGGCGATGGGCAGGCCGGTGAGGTCGCTGATCAGCGTCTGGAAATTCAGCAGGGATTCCAGGCGGCCCTGGGAGATCTCCGGCTGGTAGGGGGTGTAGGCGGTGTACCAGGCCGGGTTTTCCAGCAGGTTGCGCAGGATCGGGCTCGGCGTGTGGCAGGGGTAGTAGCCCTGGCCGATGTGGTTGCGCAGCAACTGGTTCTTGGCGGCAATGGCCTTGATGGTCGCGAGGGCCTCGGCTTCGCTCTGGCCGGGCAGGGCCAGGTCGAGCACGCTGCTGTTCTTGATGGACTCGGGGATGACGCTGGCGGTCAGGGCTTCCAGGTCGCTGTGACCGAGCAGGTCCAGCATGGCCTGGATGTCGGCCTCACGCGGGCCGATGTGGCGGGCGATGAACTCGTTGGCGGTGTCGAGGGAACGGGTCTGGATGGGCATGGCGGGTGTTCCTCAGGCGTTCTTCACCAAAGCATCGTAGCCGGCCTGGTCGAGCAGGCCATCCAGTGCACCGGCATCGTCCAGGCGCATGCGGAAGAACCAGGCCTTGCCTTGCGGGTCCTCGTTGACCTGCTCGGGGGTGTCGGGCAGCTCGCCGTTCACTTCCACCACCTCGCCGTCCAGCGGCATGACGATGTTGCTGGCGGCCTTGACCGACTCCAGCACGGCGACTTCCTCGCCCTTGGCGTAGCGTTGCAGTTCGGGGAGTTGAACGAAGACCACGTCGCCGAGGGCGTCCTGGGCGAAGTCGGTGATGCCGACGGTGACCAGGCCGTCTGCGTCCAGGCGCAGCCATTCGTGATCAGCGGTAAAGCGCAATTGGCTCATTGATAACTCCTCGATGCGATAACCCGGTACTTTGCCGGGCGCTGATTGGGGACCCCGGCACGGAGCGTCGCCCGTGCTGTCTGGGCGCCTCATAGCAAGGTGGATGCCATCGAATAAAAATTCAATAAAAACAATTAGATATGTTGTTTTTTTGATGTGATTTATTGAATTTGGTGTAGCGAAATCGCTACGCCTCTCCCGGTGACCGACCGGCCATGTGCGCGCAATCCAGGCGTGATGGGGCTTTCAAAGGATTTGTTGCGAATTCGATACGCTGTAGCGAATTCGATACGTTCACTTAAAAATTTAAATAAATTCCAATAAAAACAATAAGATAGAATTGTTATCTGATGTGAATTGTTTGATTGGAGTGCTGCGATCGCCCCGAAGCTGTCAGGCGCACGCTCGCAGCCCCAGGCAGGCGGCCGCCAGAGGAGGCGAAGGTCGCTCTTGAGTGGTGTTTTATTATTTTAAAATCAATCACTTGCGAGTGATTCGCAAGGTCGCTCATGCGTTCTTGCCCGGGATGCCGTACTTGCGCAGACGATGGGCAATGGCGGTGTGGGAGGTCTTGAGGCGGGCGGCCAACTGGCGGGTGGAGGGGTAGCTGGTGAAAAGCTTCTCCAGCAGGCCGCGCTCGAAGTTCTCCACGGCTTCTTCCAGGCTGTTCACTTCCCCGTCGCTCTGCCGGGCCACGGCGGTGCCGGCGATGTCCAGGTCGCCGATCTCCACGATGTTGCTCTCGCAGATGGCGGCCGCACGGAAGATCACGTTCTGCAGTTGGCGCACGTTGCCCGGCCAGCGGTTGCCCAGCAGCGCAGGGTAGGTGCCGGGTGCCAGCCGGCACGGCGGTCGCTGGATCTGGGTGCAGGCTTGCTGCATGAAGAAGCGTGCCAACAGGAGGATGTCCTGCTCCCGCTCGCGCAGCGGCGGCACGTCCAGGTTGAGCACGTTGAGGCGGTAGAACAGGTCCTCGCGGAAGCTGCCCTCGGCCACCATCTTTTCCAGGTTGCGGTGGGTGGCGCTGAGGATGCGCACATCCACTTTCACCTCGCGGTCGCCGCCCACCCGGCGGAAGCAGCCATCGCTGAGGAAGCGCAGCAGCTTGGCCTGCAGGTAGGGCGACATCTCACCGATCTCGTCGAGGAACACCGTGCCCTGGTTGGCCAGTTCCAGCAGCCCCGGCTTGCCGCCGCGCTGGGCACCGGTGAAGGCGCCCGGGGCATAGCCGAACAGCTCGCTCTCGGCAAGGTTCTCCGGCAGGGCCGCGCAGTTCAGTGCCAGGAACGGCTGGTTGCGCCGGGCGCTGACGGCGTGGCAGGCCCGGGCCACCAACTCCTTGCCGGTACCGGTCTCGCCGGTGATCAGCAGGGGCGCATCCAGGGCCGCCACCCGCAGGGCGCGGGCCTTGAGGGTGCGGATGGGCTGGGAGTCGCCCAGCAGCGAGTCGAAGCCCTCGGCGTGGTCGTGGTGCAGGGCCGAGAGCCGCTCGCCGATGCGGTTGGGCAGGTAGAGCGTCAGCAGCGCCCCGGTGAGGCGCTCGCCCTCGTTGATCGGCACCGCGTCCAGCAGCAGTGCCTGGCCCTTGAGCTGGATTTCCCGCAGCGGCAGGCGGAAGCCCTGCTCGCGCAGCACTTCGTGCAGGCTCGCGTCGCCGAACAGTTGGGCCAGGGTGATGCCGGCCGGTTCCTCGCCGTACAGCGCCACCAGCGCCGGGTTGGCCAGCAGCACGCGGCCATTGCCGTCCACTGCCAGCACCGGGTCGGTCATCGCCGCCAGCAGCGCATCCAGCTGCAGCCGGTGGCGCTGGCCGGGGAGGATGTCCACCACCGTCACGTCCTGCACGCCGTGCACCTTGTGCAGGGCCTCGCGCAGCTCGTCCAGCACTTCGGGGCTCAGGGTCGGCGCGTCGATGTAGACGTTCGGTGGCACCATCTCCACCGCATCCAGGTTGAGGTTGCGCCCGCCGAGCAGGGCGAGCACTTCCTGGGTGATACCGACGCGATCGATGAAGGTGACGTGAATGCGCATGGAAACCCGGCCGTACTAAGGAGCGGGGGATTATGCCGCTCCCGCCGGGCCGGAGCCATGCCCGGGTGGTGCCGGGGTGGCGCAATCAGTTCGAACTTTGCCGACGGCCCGGGCTCGGAACTGGCAGATTCCCGCCAACCGGTGCGGCCGTGGGTTGGTCCGCTCCGCGCCGGCCACAAGGAGCCCATCCATGTTCCCCGTGCACCCTGCCGAATCCGTGGCGCGCGGCCTCTTCGAACAGCGGGCGGGCGATCTGTTGCAGGAGGGGATGCAGGTCGTGCAGGGGGTGATCCATGAGGCGGCTCCTCTCGGCGTGGCCAGGCCGAACGGTAGAGCCGCCGGGCCGGCGTGGGGGTTCAGTCGGCCGCCGGGTGGTCGCCTAGCCGCGCTGCCCCGACGACTTGCGGTACGCCCCCGGCTGCACCCCGGTGACCTTGTGAAAGGCGCGGGTGAAGGCCGCCACTGACTGGTAGCCCACCGCATCCGCCACCTCGGCCACCCTCTGCCCGCTGTCCAGCAGGCGACACGCCTGGCGCATGCGCAATGCCAGCAGCACGTGGCCCGGTGATTCCCCCGCCAGCTCCTGGAAGCGCTTGAAGAACGCCGAGCGCGACAGCCCGGTGCAGGCCGCCATCTCCTCCAGGCTCCAGGCCCGGCCGGGCTGGGCGATCAACTGTTCCAACAGCCCGGCGAACGGCGCTTGGCGCGCCAGTGCGGCGAGCCCGCCGAGGCTGGCGTTGTCCGTCACCTGCTGGCGCAGCACGTAAAGGAACAGCAGGTGGCTGAGGCGCTCCAGCAGGGCCGGCGAGGGCGCCGGAAGGCGCGCGCACTCCTGCAGGATCAGCTCGAACAGGCTGCGCGCAGCAGCCAGGGACGGGTCGCCCTTGCGCAGCACGATCCACGGCGGCAGCGACTCGACGATCAACGCCGACAAGCCCTGGCGGAAGTGGAAGAACCCGCACACCAGCCCCACGCCATCCCCGGCGGCCGGCTCCAGGGCCTGCATGGTGCCCTTCGGCTGGACGCGGGCGGCCTCCGCCGCCGCCTCGCCGGAAAGCCGGTAGGCCAGGTCGCGCAGCAGGAACACCGCGTCGCCGCTCTCCAGGCGCAGCGCCTCGCTGCCGTCGTCCAGGTGCAGCCAGCAATGCCCCTGCACCACCAGGTGGAAGCTGGCGCGGGCCAGCCCCTGGGTGCTGGCGTGCCAGCCGCCGCAATAACGGCCGACGTGGAAGAGGCTGGTGTCGAGTTCGAGGTTCTCTAATAACCAATCGACCAGGGGGCTGGATGAATTCATCTAAGGGAAAGACTCAGGAGCAAGTGATAGCGACTTTAGAATATTGAACGGGTTTCTTATTACCAACAGACTTTTCGGCACCCGAACCGACCCAGGAGAAGACTCCATGTCCCGTGTGCCCGTACAGACCCTCGACAGCGCCCCCGAAGCGGCGCGCCCGTTCCTCGAAAACGCCCTGAAGAACTCCGGCTTCATCCCCAACCTGCTGGGGGTGCTGGCCAATGCGCCGGCGGCCCTGGAAACCTACGTCACCGTCTCGGCGTTGAACGGCAAGGCTGAGCTGAACCTGGCCGAAAGGGAAGTGGTGCAACTGGTTGCGGCAACTCGCCACGGCTGCGATTTCTGCGTAGCCGGGCACACTGCCGTCGCCACCAACAAGGCCAAACTGCCGGCCGAGGTGGTCAGTGCCCTGCGGGAAATGGCGCCCCTGCCCGATGCGCGCCTGGAGGCCCTGGCGGCTTTCACCCAGGCCGTGATCGCTACACGGGGCGATGTCAGCGACGCTGACTTCGCCACCTTCCGCGCAGCCGGCTTCACCGACGGCAACGCCCTTGAGGTAATCCTCGGCGTGAGCCTGGCTACGCTGTGCAACTTCGCCAACGTCTTCGCCCGTACCCCGCTCAATGACGAGCTGGCCAGGTACCGCTGGCAACGTCCGGGGGCCTGAGCCCCGGACGCCGATGATCAGGAGATCGACATTCTGGACCCCAACCTGAGCCACTGGCTCGACAGCCAGGCCGAGGCGCTCGACACCGGCGCCTGCGACCCCGACACCCTGCTGCACGCGCTCAGCCAGGCCGGCCTGCCTAAGGTCGGCGTGGACCGCGCCCTGGGCGGCGATGGCGGCACCCTGCACGACGCCATCGAGACGGTCGCCGCCGTGGCTGGCCATTCGCTCACCGCCGCCTTCGTGCTGTGGGGGCAGCGGGCTTTCATCGAATACGTGCTGCACACCCCCAGCGAGGCGCTGCGCGAGCGCTTGCTGGGCGACCTGCTGGCTGGCCGCGTGGCCGGCGCCACGGGGCTGTCCAACGCCATGAAGTTCCTCAGCGGCGTCGAGGCACTGCAGGTGCGCAGCCAGGTCACCGAGCGCGGCTGGCGCCTGGACGGGCGCCTGCCCTGGGTGACCAACCTGCGCCGCCAGGGTTTCCTGGTGGCCGCCGCCGTGGAGGCCGGGGAGGGCCAGCCGCCGCTGGTCCTGGCGATCCCCGATGGGCTGCCGGGCCTGGCGCGTTCCGCCGACCTCGACCTGCTCGGCCTGCAGGGCAGCAACACTGCCGCCCTCGATCTGGCCGGGGTGGAACTCGACCGCACCTGGCTGCTGCACGAAGACGCGCGGCGTTTCCTTCCGGGGGTACGCCCGGCCTTCCTCGGCCTGCAATGCGGCATGGCCCTCGGCCTGGCGCGGCGCTGCCTGGACGAGGTGAAGGCGCACCTCGGCGACGGCGGTGGCCGGGCCCTGCTGGAGGCCGAACTGGGCACGCAGCGCAACCGCCTGGAGGCCCTGGCCCGCGAACTGCACCAGGGGCTGGACGAAGGCCGCTTCCTCGCCCAGCCGGCTGCGCAGTTCCGCCTGCGCATCGGCCTGGCGGAGAGCGTCGCCGATGCCATCCAGTTGGAGCTGCAGGCCAGCGGCGGCAAGGCCTACCTGAGCGAGCACGGTGCGGGCTTCGCGCGGCGCTGGCGGGAGTCGGCCTTCGTGCCCATCGTCACCCCCAGCCTGGTGCAGCTGCGTACCGAACTGAACCGCCAGGCTCGCGAGGTGGTGGCGTGAGCGACGGATTGCTGACGGCCGAGGGCATCCGCCTCGGCTACCTGCGCGGCAACCAGCGCCAGGAGGTGCTGGCGCGCTTCGACCTGCAATTGGCGCCGGGGGAGGTGGTGTCCATCCTCGGCCCCAGCGGCGTCGGCAAATCCAGCCTGCTGCGGGTGCTGGCGGGCCTGCAGCAGCCCAGCGGCGGGCAGGTGCGGCTCCACGGCGAGCCGCTGGACGGCCCCCACCCGCGCGTGGCGGTGGCCTTCCAGGACCCCAGCCTGCTGCCCTGGCTGAACCTGGAGAAGAACGTGGCCTTCGGCCTGGATTTCGCCCGCCAGCCCAAGCTGGCTGCCGCCGAGCGCAAGGCGCGGGTGGAGCAGGCCATCGCCGCCGTGGGCCTGGCCCATGCCCGTGGCCACTTCCCCGCGCAGCTCTCCGGCGGCATGGCCCAGCGCACCGCGCTGGCCCGCTGCCTGGCACGGCGCCCCGAGGTGCTGCTGCTGGACGAACCCTTCGGCGCGTTGGACGAGGTGACCCGCGCCGACATGCAGCAACTGCTGCTGCAACTGATCCACGAGCAGCGCACCGCCGCCGTGCTGATCACCCATGACATCGACGAGGCCCTGCTGCTCTCCGACCGCATCCTGCTACTGGGCGACACCCCGGCGCGGATCCTCGGCGAGTGGACCCCGGACCTGCCCCAGCCACGGGCGGAGCGGGTGGAGGAATTGGGGGCCTTGCGCGTCGACATCCTCAAGACCCTACGGCGGGCCAGCCGCGGAAACGGAACCCCAACCCCTGATACGGAGGCCCACGATGTGCCTGGACGATCCCTCTCATTCCCGACGTGACATCCTCAAGCTCGGCGCGCTGCTGACCGCCGCCGGCGCGCTGCCGCTGCTCACCAGCCTGCAGGCCCGCGCGGCCGCCGAGCCCGACGCGCCGGTGCGCATCGGCTACCTGCCGATCACCGACGCCACGCCGCTGCTGGTGGCCCACGCCAACGGCCTGTTCGAGGCCGAGGGCATCAAGGCCGAGCGCCCGGTGCTGCTGCGCAGTTGGGCGCAGGTGATCGAGGCCTTCATCTCCGGCCAGGTGAACGTCATCCACCTGCTGTCGCCGATGACCGTCTGGGCCCGCTACGGCAGCAAGGTGCCAGCCAAGGTGGTGGCCTGGAACCACGTCGGCGGCTCCGGCCTCACCGTGGCGCCGGGCATCGAGCAGGTGGCCCAGTTGGGCGGGCGCACCGTGGCGATTCCCTTCTGGTACTCCATCCACAACGTGGTGGTGCAGCAGTTGCTGCGCGACGGCGGCCTGGTGCCGGTGAGCAAGCCGGTGGGCGCGGCCCTGGCCGCCAACGAGGTCAACCTGGTGGTGCTGCCGCCCTCGGACATGCCGCCAGCCCTGGCCAGCAAGCGCATCGACGGCTACATCGTCGCCGAGCCGTTCAACGCCCTGGCGGAGAACCTCAAGGTCGGCCGGGTGCAGCGCTTCACCGGGGACGTCTGGCGCAACCACGCCTGCTGCGTGGTGTTCATGCACGAGCACGACCTGAACAACCGCCCCGAGTGGTCGCAGAAGGTGGTCAACGCCATCGTCAAGGCGCAGCTCTGGACCCGCGAGAACCGTGCCGAGGCGGCGAAGCTTTTGTCCAAAGACGGCGCCAACCGCTACACCCCCCACGCCTCCGAGGTGCTGGGCAAGGTGCTGGCCCCGGCAGCCGGCGAGCGCGACGGTTACGTGAAGAGCGGTGCCATCCGCCATGCCGCGTGGGACGAGCAGCGCATCGACTTCCAGCCCTATCCCTTCCCCAGCTACACCGAGGAGCTGGTCAGCCGCCTGAAGGACACCCTGATCCAGGGCGACAAGTCCTTCCTCGCCGGGCTCGACCCCAAGGCCACCGCCGCCGACCTGGTGGACGACCGCTTCGTAAGGGCGGCCCTGGCCGGCGTCGGCGGGCTGGAAGCGTTCGGCCTGGGCGGCGGTTTCGAGCGCACCGAGGAGATCGCCGTTTGAACCTGAACCGCCTGTTCCTTGGTTTCGGCGGCCTGGCCGTCCTGGGCCTGCTGTGGTGGCTCGGCGTGGCGGCCGGGGGCGCGGACGACGGCCTGGCCGCGCGCTTCTCGCCCCAGCAGACCCTGGCCAGCCTGCAGGAGCTGCTGCACCGTGGCGAGCTGTACGAGCACGTGTGGGTGAGCCTCAAGCGCATCCTCGTCGGGCTGTCCCTGGCGCTGCTGGTGGGGGTGCCCCTGGGGCTGCTGGTGGGCAGCTCGCGCAATCTGGAGGCCGCCACCACGCCGGCCTTCCAGTTCCTGCGGATGATCTCGCCGCTGTCCTGGATGCCCATCGCGGTGATGCTGATGGGGGTGGGCGACCAGCCCATCTACTTCCTGCTGGCCTTCGCTGCCGTCTGGCCGATCCTGCTCAACACAGCGGCCGGGGTGCGTCAGTTGGACCCGCGCTGGCTGCAACTGGCCCGCAGCCTGAGCGCCACCCGCCGGGAGGTGCTGCTGAAGGTGATCGTGCCCGGCGTGCTGGGCCATGTGCTGACCGGCGTGCGCTTGGCCATCGGCATCCTCTGGATCGTGCTGGTGCCCTGCGAAATGCTCGGCGTCAGTGCCGGGCTCGGCTACTACATCCTCGATACCCGCGACCGCCTGGCCTACTCGGAGCTGATGGCCATGGTGCTGCTGATCGGCGTGCTGGGCTTTGCCCTGGATGCCGCCGCGCGGGGGCTCTACCAGCGCTGGTCGCACACCTGAGGCACCGGGCGCTTCAGGCGTGGGAGGCGAGTCGGGCCTGGTAGAACAACTGGTCGCAGTGCGCCAGCAGGTCCTGGGGATGGGCCAGCGCCGGCGCGCTTGAGCGGTCGCTGCCGAGGTTGATGCTGAGGTGGTCCTGGCCGTCCGGGCGGTGGGCGTGGTCGTCGTTGGGCTCGAAGTGGTCGATGTCCGCCATTGGCCGCGCGCGGGCAGTGGCGAGCGGCCGGTCCAGGGGGCGCCGGCGATGCCGCCCATCGTCTCGCGGGCGCCTTTTCCAGGTTTACAGCCAGCGTCGGACCTGCTCGCGGTAGGCCAGGTAGTCGGCGCCGAAGAGCTGTTCGAGCATGCGTTCCTCCGGCGGGATCTGGTAGCGCTCGATGTACAGCATGAACAGCACCACGCCCGCCAGGGCGAAGGGCGCGGCGAGCCACAGGCCCCAGCCCAGCAGCATCAGGGCGAAGCCCAGGTACATAGGGTTGCGGGTGCGGTGGTAGATGCCACGGATGACCAGGGCCGAGGTACGTTCCGGGTGGATCGGGTTGACCGTGGTGCGGGCCCGGCGGAAGGCCAGGGCTCCGGCCAGGCAGACCGCCACGCCGGCGACCAGCACCAGCAGCGCGAGCAGCAGCCGCAGCGCCTGGGGCAGGGCGATGGGCAGGCCCGGCGTGACCTGGGCCAGACCGTACATCAGCGCGGCGCAGGCCAGCCCCACCAGCGGCGGCGGGATGCGCCGCTCCAGCCAGCGGGCACGGGGGAGCGCGGTGGGGGGCTGGGTCATGGGGCTGTCCTTGTGAGGTGGGGGAGGCGGCATCATCAAGCCTGGAGTGGCTACAGAGTCAAGCACGCCTCCTGTGCATCACTGGTCCCGTTCGAAGCGCACGCCGGGCTTGGCGCGTTCGTCCACCCGCAGCTCGAAGACGTCGGGGCGGGCGTAGTGGCCGACCACGTCGAAGTCGTAGCGGGCGCGGGTCAACTGCTCGGTGTCCACCTCGGCGCAGAGCAGGCCGGTGGCGTTGCGCAGCGGGCCGGCGAGCACCTCGCCCAGCGGGTCGACGATCACGCTGCCGCCCTGGATCAGCGGGCGGTCGTCATCCCAGCCCGGTACTTCGATGCCCAGCTCACGGGGCGAGGGCTGCACCTGGCAGGCGCTGATCACGAAGCAACGGCCCTCATGGGCGATGTGGCGCATGGAGCATTGCCACACCTCCCGCTCGTCCACCGTTGGTGCGCACCACAGCTCCACGCCCTTGGCGTACATGGCGGTGCGCAGCAGCGGCATGTGGTTCTCCCAGCAGATGGCGGCACCCAGGCGACCGGCGGCGCTGTCCACCACCGGCAGGGTGGAGCCGTCGCCCTTGGCCCAGATCAGCCGCTCGGTGCCCGTGGGCATCAGCTTGCGGTGCCGTGCCACCAGGCCTTCGCCGGGCTCGAAGAACAGTGCCGTGCAGTACAGCGAACTGCCCGCACGCTCGATCACCCCCAGCACCAGGCTGGCGCCGGTGCGGGCGGAGAGGCCGGCCAGGGCCTCGGTCTCGGCGCCCGGCACGTCGATGGCGTTGGCGTGGTAGCGGGCGAAGGCCTCGCGCCCCTCCGGCAGGCGATAGCCCAGGCGGGTGCCGAATATCTCGCCCTTGGGGTAGCCGCCCAGCAGGGCCTCGGGCATCACCACCAGGGCGGCGCCGGCGTCGCGGATGGCCTGTTCGTAGGAGAGGATGAGGTCCAGCGTGGCCTGCTTGCCTTCCGGCAGGGAGCCGATCTGCAGGGCGGCGACGGTGCGGCGGGGCATGGCGTGGGTCCTTGCTTGGTGAGGGATGACGGGGATGCTATAAGCCCCGCTTCCCGCAATGAATGGCGATTCGCTGCTAATCGATATGAAGCGCATGAATATCGAGCAGGCCGACCTGAACCTGCTCAAGGTCTTCGAGGCCCTCCACGAAGAAGGCAGCGCCAGCCGCGCCTCGGTGCGCCTGGGGCTGACCCAGTCGGCGGTCAGCGCGGCCCTCGGGCGCCTGCGCCTGCTCTACGGCGATGCGCTGTTCCAGCGTACCGGGCGCGGCCTGGCGCCGACCCTGCTGGCGGACCAGCTCAAGCCGGTGATCAGCGAAGCCCTGGACCGGGTGCGCCAGAGCCTGGACCTGGTGACCCCGGAGGGCGGCGACTTCAGCGGACGCTCGGTGGCGGTGGGGCTCTCCGACGACTTCGAGATTGCCCTCGCACCCCGGCTGCTGGCCCAGGTGGCGCGGCGGGCGCCGCAGTTGCGGCTGATCTTCCGCCAGACCCACAGCCAGATCGTCAACGCCGCGCTGATGGAGCGCCAGGTGGACCTGGCGATCACCTCCGGCGGCATCACCAGCCAGGGCCTGAGCCGCGCCTTGCTGGGGGAGGGCGGCTACGCCTGCGTGGTCGACCCCGAGGGATTCGGCGATGCCGGGGCGCTGGACCTGGAGCGCTTCGTCGCCAGCCCGCACCTGCTGATTTCCTCCGGCGGCTTCATCGGCATCGTCGACGAAGCCCTGGCCGCCCTCGGGCGCAGCCGCCGGGTGCTGGCCTCCACCACCCACTTCGCCGCCTTGCCCTACCTGCTCAAGGGCACGCCGGCCCTGGCCACAGTGCCGGCCCATGCCGCCGAAGCGGTGGCCCGCGTCAGCGGCCTGCAGGTGCTGGCCTGCCCGCTGGCGCTGCGGCGCTACCCCATCGAGCTGGGCTGGCGACCCCGCGCCCTGGAGGACCGCGCCGTGGCGCTGGTCCGCGAGGCCATCGAGGCCTGCTTCCCCCTGACGCCGACTCAAGGAACCTGACATGGACACGTCGCTGGCCCTCAAGCGGGTCGTCGCCACCGTCGATTACCGGCACTTCTGCGCTTCCGCCCGCCAACCGGGACTGGCCACTTCCCCGGTGTCCCACGCGGTGTGCGGTCTGCAGCGCGAGCTGGATGCGCTGCCGGCCTTCGTTCTGGCGGGTCGGGCCAGCCCAGGGCGATCCTCTTCTGGTCGGCGGACCAGTGCCAGCGGTTTTCCTTGAACCAGCCGACAACTTTCTGCGGCCGGCTGGCCTAGGCTTCTGCATCCCGACCCGCCGGGTCGGCACTTGAAACGATCGCAGGGAGCGAACCGATGAAACTGGCCAAGGACGACATAGCCCGCTTGTTCACCCTCCATTTGCCGGACTACCGCTGCGAGGTCTCCCGCCACGGCGTGGCGGAGCTGGCCCTGCAATTCACCCACCGCGCCCTTGGGGATGTGTTCACCCTCTGCGTGCCGGCCCGCGAGCTGGATGGCGCCCCGGCGGTGCGGGCCCTGAGCCGGGCCCTGGCGGAAGAGTTCGAAGGCGCCGTGGGCGCGCGCCTGTGCTTCGGCACCCTGCGTCGCCGAGCCTGAGCGCAATAACGTACAAGACCGGCCCGCTGGCGGGCGGCACCGTTGGTGGGTCCCTTCTGCCCGAGCGTTGCCATGGCCTTGCACATCGAAACCCCGTTGATCCTCTCCCACCCGCTCTCCGCAGCCGCCGGGCGGCGCGTCCGGCTCAAGCTGGAGGCGCTGCAGCCGCCCGGTTCGTTCAAGATCCGTGGCGTCGGTGCCGCCTGTGAGGTGCACGCGCGGGCGGGCAAGCGGCGTTTCATCTGCTCCTCCGGCGGCAATGCCGGGCTGGCGATGGCCTTTGCCGGGCGCCAGTTGGGCGTTCCGGTGACGGTGGTGGTGCCGGAGAACACGCCGGAGCGCGCCCGCGAAGCCCTGCGCGGCGAAGGCGCGGACCTGCGGGTGCACGGCGCCGCCTGGCACGAGGCCAACGAGCTGGCGCTGTCCCTGGTGGGCCCGGAGGACGCCTTCATCCACCCCTTCGATGACCCGCTGCTCTGGAGCGGCCACGCCAGCCTGGTGGACGAGGCCGTGCGCCAGGGCCCCCGGCCCGGCGCCGTGGTGCTCTCGGTGGGCGGCGGCGGCCTGTTCAGCGGCGTGGTGGAGGGCCTGCGCCGCAACGGCTGGGACGATGTGCCGGTGGTGGCGGTGGAAACCCGGGGCGCCGCGTCCTTCGCCGCCGCACGGGAGGCTGGCACGGCGGTGACCCTGGACACGCTGGCCACCTGCGCCGGCTCCCTGGCGGCGCGCCGCGTGTGCGATCGCGCGGCCGAGCTGGCCCGGCTGCACCCGGTGCGCAGCCACCAGGTCAGCGACCGCGATGCACTGCGGGCCTGCGAGCGCTTCCTCGACGATCACCGCCTGCTGGTGGAGCCGGCCTGTGGCGCGGCCTTGGCGGCGCTCTACGGGGAATGCCCGGCACTGGAAGATGTCGACGATGTACTGGTGGTGGTCTGCGGCGGGGTGACCGCCAGCCTGGAACAGATCCGCGCCTGGTATGCCCAGGTTGACGACTGAGCTGCGCGCTCAGGCAGGAAGCCGGCACCGAAGCGCGCTCCCCTTTGTGGGTTCAGGCCCACCACTCGGCAGGCGTGGCGTTTGGCGATGGTGCAGGTTGCGCCCTGTTGGGACAGCGAGTGGCTCGGGTGCCGTGGTGAACAGCCCCGTGCTCAGCAGCCCTGTCAGCCATAGCGTTGCCGGGATGGGCCGCCGGTTTTCGCCAACTGTTCAGCCTTGATGTTCACCGCCTGGCCCCGCCAGTCGGCGACGATCTCCGCCAGGTCCGCGCGCGTGCTGAACTCGCCAAACACATCCGCCGGCTTGATCTCACGCAGGGACTGAACCTGCAGCCGCAGCATCAGCCGCTCCAGCTTGAGCAATTGATCGAGGCTCACCCTCTGCACACGGCTCTTCGTCTCCAGATACAGCTCATACAGTTGCGTATCGGTCATGCGGTAGAAACGTATGTCCCTGCGAATCGTCCTCTTGAACGCAACGAAACTGTTGATCCGCCAACGGGCCATCTCTTCATGCACCCCTTGCACCTGTAGAAGCAGGTCGTGCCGCTCGGCGTCCGAAAACAGCGCGCCATCCCGCTCCAGGCTGGCGTTCCAGCGCAGCAGCGTGGTCAGCGCCGCACGGCTGTAGCCCGAATCGCTCGAGTGATCGCCTGCGGACAGAACCTGCTTGACCAGGCTCTCACGCGCGGGCATGTCGCCCTTCAGGTCGATGTGCCCCGCGTACTGCGAACAGGCCTGTTCATCCAGCGCCTCACAGCCGGGCTGCCAGAGAATCGCCGCCTCGCTGCCCGCCTCCGCGCGGCGCGGCATGAAATGGCGCTGCTCGCCGTGGTGCTGATACGGGTCACCGCGCAAATTCAACAACCCGCCCAACAGCAACAACAGGCCCCCGAACGGCTGACTGCTCAGCAGCGCGCTGCCCAGCAACGCCAGGCGCCACTCCGCATCCAGCCAGGTAAAGGGCACGCCCGGCACCGGGTCGTTGTGGTTGACCAGGCGGTGGTGAGCCAAGCCCTGCGCCGCCTTGACGAATTGGGTGTCACCCACCCGAGGCGAGCCGAAGGTGTAGAGCAGCGTGTTGTCATGAGACCACTCGCGGCGCAGCCACTCCGCCACCTGCAAGGCAATTGCCCCACCCAGGCTATGGCCGCAGACGATGAGGGTGTGCTCGGGGAGGTAAAAGGCCCTTAGATAGCGCTCAATGAAGTCCTTGGCGGCCAGAAAGGCCCCATAGAAGCCCCGGTGAACCTGGCCGTCCCCCTCCTCGAACGACACCTGCCGGGCATCCATATCCCTCAGGCCGTCGTAAATGAGCTCCTGGGTTCCGCGCACAGAGATCAGCACAACGCGCTCGTTATGGCTGATAAAGGCCTGGGTGTCAGTCGGCTTGTGATCGAGAAAGTGCACGTCTTCCGGGGTGCCCCAACCCTGCTCTGCCTCGGCGGCATAGCGCGCCGGGTCATAGGGCACCACCTCCAAGCGCTTGGAGTAGGCCACCTCCTCACACAGCAAGTGATAGGGGGCGGCCGTGTTGAACTGCCTGGGCAACAGGCCCCGGCCCAAGCGCTCCCGCAGCACCTGGCCAATGCTGCCCGCTACTGGGTACGGCGGCGGCAGGCCTCCGCGCGGGCTGTTGGCCTGGCTGAACGGCGCATAGGCCAGCACGCTCAACAGGCTCAAGTGGTAGGCATTCAGCGCGCAGAAGGGTTTGTCCCGCGACAGCAGTGGGCTGTAGGCGCGCAGCGCCTTCACCTCCAGCACATGGTGCTGGTTGGGCAACAGCCCCACCCCCAGGCGCGTCGCCGCCGCCCCGGCGCTGAGCCTGAGGCTGGCCGACGGGCGCGGCCCCCACTCCAGGTCCGGGTCCGGCAGGTGGGCGCTGGCCTCGGCAAAATCGCTGACCTCCACCCGCCAGAAGCTCGCCGCCTCACGCTCAGCGCGGGCCTCCGCCAAATAGGTACGGCCAGTAACGGCCTTGCGTGGCCCCAAAGGCGACTGTTCAGCGGCGACTTGCAGGGCGGTGAGGGGGAGCTTGAAGGCCTTACGGTCCTGCAAGTGCTCGTACCACGTCTCCCCACCCGAGTATTCGGAGAGAAGCGACAAAACCACCGGGCCGATGTAGCAATTTGTCACCCGAGCAAACCCTTCTGCATCCAAGGTGCCGGGGTAGGCCTCTCCTTGCTGGTCGTAGACGACGTAACTTAACCCCGCATAAGGGGCACCATCCCCGTGTTCGTCCACCAGGCGGAAACTCACCCAGTGACCGCGCTTCGGGCAAACCAGCCTTGGTTTTGTCGGCGATTCCATTGTTCTTACTCCGTGCAAGAGGGGTAAACCGTGCAAGTACGGCCATTCATTTTGAATGTCTTGAATACTGGCGGGGTCTGGCACCGGTCAGAGGTCTCGGTGCCCTGGCAAGGCTTCCAGCCTGCTGGCGTTTTGATCCAGCGTCGGTCGTAAGAAGGCTCCTCCTCACGATCCAACGCAACATCCAAGCGCACGGTCTTACCCACCAGCCCGCTGGCGGGTAGGTGAGCGCCTGCGCCCTGACAGTTGAGAAGTTTTTCAATCTCTCCCCGCCGCGATGAGGCCGAACTCAACTGAAACCACCAACCGCAATGGGCCTGCTTATGCAGCACCCCGGCAGCATCGAAGTCCGGTGCGCCTGCCGGTAGCGACTCCACCACCTGCAAATTGCCGTTGTCGTAGGTCTTCTGCCACTTCAGCGGGCCGTGGCGGCCATGAATAAAGAGCCCCACCCTCACCAACCGCGCCTGGCAGCCGCCCACGGGGTAGTGCACCGGAATATCGAAACGGTAAGCCGGTGCCCCTTGCTCAAGCGGCACCTCGAACTCCTGAATCAAATCCCAATAGCGCGCCTCGCAGCCTTCAGGCAGCGCATAACGCGCCTGAGCCCTCAGGCCGAAATCCTTCGGCAGCGCCCCTTCAAAACGAAAGGTGTTGTCCGGCGCGCTCGGGCGAGCACAACCGCTCGCCAGCAAAAGCAAGCAAACACCCAAGAACAAGCGGCTCATAAGCGCTACTCCGTGCAAGAGGGATAAACCGTGCAGGTACGGCCATTCATTTTGAAGGGCATGAATTGCGGGGGCTTCAGGCACAACTCTTCCCGTGGCGTGCCCCAGCGCCCGGTGCAAGGCTTCCAACCGTTCGGCACGCGATGCCAATAGGGCTCGCGGTAAGGCTCCTCCTCACGATCCAACGCCACATCCAAGCGCACGGTCTTACCCACCAGCCCGTTGGCGGGTAGGTGAGCGCCTGCGCCCGGGCAGTTGAGAAGTTTGGAAATCTCTCCCCGCCGTGAGGCGGCTGAACTCAACTGAAACCACCAACCGCAATGGGCCTGCTTATGCAGCACCCCGGCGGCATCGAAGCTCGGCGCGCCTGTTGGTAATTGCTCCACTACTCGCAGGTTTCCAAGCGCCGAGATCTCCTGCCACTTCAGTGGGCCGTAGCGGCCGTCTATCCGCAGCCCCACCCTCACCAACCGCGCCTGGCAGCCGCCCACGGGGTAGTGCACCGGAATATCGAAACGGTAAGCCGGTGCCCCTTGCTCAAGCGGCACCTCGAACTCCTGAATCAAATCCCAATAGCGCGCCTCGCAGCCTTCAGGCAGCGCATAACGCGCCTGAGCCCTCAGGCCGAAATCCTTCGGCAGCGCCCCTTCAAAACGAAAGGTGTTGTCCGGCGTGCTCGGGCGAGCACAACCGCTCGCCAACACAAGCAAGCAAACACCCCAGAACAAGCGGCTCATGCAGGCACCGAGCAGCAGTACGGTAATGCCGATCAGTCCATGGCCTTTCATCGCGAGAGCCCTTGGAAGCGCTTCATGCAGCGCCACAGGTGGTCTTCGGCGGTCTCGTGGCTCAAGGGCGACCAGCTCGGGTCGGCGCGCCACTGAGGATCGAGGGCGGCGCTGAGGAAGAAGCGCTGGGCGGCTTCACCGTGCCAGCCCCAGGCATCGAGCTGTGCCAGGTGTTCGCTGATCCATTCATCGACGATCTGTTCTTCGGCGATACGGCCTATGGCTTCGGTGTGTTGTTCCCATAGCCAGGCGCTCATGGCGTGCAGCGTCAGCGCCTGGTCAATGGCCTGTGGTTCAGCCAGTGACAGCCAGGGGCTGCCGGCTTCGAGCGGGTACCTGCCTGGGGCCGGGTTGTCGAAACGTCGCCAGCCCTCACCATCCCAGGCCAGCGCGCTGCGCAAGGGGCCCAGCAGCAAAGGCTGCTGTTGCGGCTCCAGAGCATTCAAGTGGCGCGCGATGACGCGGTTGTCTTGCAGGCGATACAGCGCGCGCTGGCCATCCTCTTCTGCGAACAGCGCACGGGCTTGCCAATGGGCTTTCAGCAGGTCGAATTGGTCGCCGTCGCTGCTGGCCAGCCAGCCCCAGTTCGAGCTGGGCTGCTCGATCAGTTCGCTCACCAGCGGTGCGTGTTCTTGCTCGGGCGTCAGTTGCACGAGCCAGGGCGCTATGTCCGTCAGGCTTTCGGCGGGGGTGTGGCGGTAGAGGTTGAAGGCCCGTTGCAGCAGGTCGGCTTGGGCCAGGGCGATCAGTGGATTGGGTTCGGCCAGGGTGTCGATGATCAGTAGCAGGTGCCTGGAGTCCGTGTGTTGTTCAGCCAGCCACGCCTGTGCGAGGACGTTCATTGGAAACCTCCGGTTGTCGGGCAGAGGCCTTCAGCGCATGCCTCGCAGAGGGGGCAGCGGCTGCTGGCCAACTGCCTGGCCTGCATCGCCAACTGCCGCTGGGCTTTGGCCAAGGCGCCACCGGCCTGGCTTCGGTCAGCCTGCCGGGCGTCACCCGGCAGGATCGGCGCGGCGCCGCTGCCTTGGCCCGCTGCCCCGCCCGAGTTCAGGTTGATGCTGGCGCCGCTGAAGGTGACACCGCCGGGGTCGAGCTTGAGGAAGCTGCCGCCGCCGCTGGCAGTGAGCTCCATGCCGGCGTCGATCACGACCTTGTCGCCGGCGTAGTAGTGGATCTCCTGCCCCGCTTCGATGAACTGCCCGCTGCCCAGTTGGATGTGCTGCTCGTTGCCGATGGTGAGGTGGTCATCCAGCTTCAGTTCGGTCTTGCGGTCCTTGTGCAAGGTGTGGTGCTGCTCACCGTGG